>CAIOTO010000034.1 GCA_903861255.1 uncultured Alphaproteobacteria bacterium
AGGCTTGGTTTAAAGAGATAGGTCTTAAAGATATACTGCCGGATAAAGCTCTGGTAAAAGTTTAACTGAAACCGCCGTATGCGACATCGCTTGTACTGGTGGTGTGAGAGGACGGAGCTGTGAGGCTCCTCCTACTCGATTATTTTCATGAACAAGCAAGAATATAAAATTTCTGATAACAGATTCATTTATTGCTTTATTGATAGAGGTAATAGGGTCGAGAAGACCTTGTTTTTCAAGTTCTGACAATACTTTCCAACATCCTTGCGAATGAAATAAATCATGAATAAGAAAATCAAGGGCTGTACGATTATAAAGACCGTGTGGACTATATTTTACGTCTACCGTTCTTATTGGCAGCGCACATAAATTTCTGTGCTTTCCATCATTGCGTAAAAGGTTGTCAACGATACGAGAGATGCTAAAGCCTCCATTTGGTGTGTATACAATATAAGGTTTGAATGCATAACTCTCTTCATTCTCTTGCTTAAATAAACTAGTAATAATTGGCCTTGGTCCGGGACTACCTGATTCTAATGGGTATAGATCTTGAGATTCATTAAATGGCGTCGATTTCCAGCGACCATCTTCAAGGATTGATTTTGTTTCTTGATCAAATTCAAGTGAATAGCCTTCAGGATGATATTCTTGCAATAAGCCAAGCTTCATATTGAAAAGAATAAATTCGACTGGTGTTAGGCCTTCATCTGCTTGTGTTTGAAGCTCTGCATAAAGTGCATCACAAGATTGATGGATAGTTGTATTTCTAACAAAATTTTCCGCGTCACCTAAAGGATGATGGTGCTTAACGTAAGTGATACCGAATATTGCGACCTCAATATATTCACGAATTTTAACGTCAAATAAGTCACTTCGTGATTTGATATCATATTTTTTATAAAGGGCGTCGTAGGCAGCGATTTGTGCATTAACACGCTCTTTTTCCTTCATTCCAGCAGATGCTTCATAAGACGTTTTGAATATCGATGTATCTAATTCAATAGATTCACTGTCTTCAGCTGCCGAAACACTTTGCATTGTGCCGAAAGCAAAAAACAATAAAAATATGCTGTATTTAATCATTTGAATCACTTTTCTGAATGAGTTTATATATGATTATGTACAGATTATTGCAGAGTTATGCAACCCTATCCCCAATCATTTTTTTACTTCCTAAGCAACTTCCGATGATGCTTATAAACAGCCTCTGCGATTTGCACCCCATTGAGCGCGGCCCCTTTTCTAAGATTATCCGCCACTATCCAAAGTGACAAACCAAATGGCACGGACGTATCCATGCGCAAACGACTAACAAACACTTCATCATCTTGGGCAATTTCTACGGGTGTAAAAAATTGATCTGCCGTTTTTGGTAGCTTTAGCGCCTTTGATGCTTTTAACGCCGCATGCATGTCTTTCAGATCAAACGCCGATGCGCACTCGACATTTGCGGAAATTGAATGTCCAATGAACACAGGCACGCGTACACACGTTGCGGCAACTTCAATATTTGCTGATATGATTTTCTTTGTTTCATCGATCATTTTCAGCTCTTCTTTTGTCGAACCATCACTTGTAAATGCATCAATTTTAGGGATCACATTAAAGGCAATGGGCTTTGGGAAAAGCTTATTTTCCGTCGATGGCTGGTTCATCAGTACCGTTTTTGTTTCGTTAAACAGGATGTCCATGGCCTTTTGGCCGGCACCTGATACCGCTTGATACGTCGATAGCACAACACGTTTGATCGGCGACACATCATGAATAGGCTTTAGTGCCGCAACCAGCTGAATCGTAGAGCAGTTTGGGTTTGCAATAATACGTCGTTTGACGGCTAGCGCAATCGCATCGGAATTCACCTCAGGCACGATCAGTGGCACGTCTGCATCCATACGGAATTTGGATGATTTATCAATGACTAGTGCGCCTTGTGCCGCCGCAATGGGTGCATATTGCGCGGAAACATCACCGCCAGCCGAAAAGAACGCGATGTGTGTTGTGCTGAAATCAAATGTATTAAGGGCTTTTATCATCAGCTCCCCATGATCGCCATAAGATACCTTGATGCCCTTTGATCGTTCAGAAGCAACCGCTGAAATATTTTCTCTCGGTACGCCACGTTCAGCCAGAATTGATAAAAGCGTCCGCCCAACAGCGCCTGTTGCGCCTACGACAGCGAAGTTAAGATCTGTAAATGTCATGGATTGCTCATTTTTAATTTATATTTTGGATTCTAACATATAAAGAGGCGCTCCATAAATAAAATACCCCTCAGCTTATAAGTGAGGGGTAGGTTGTGGAAGCACTGGGCCTGAATTCGGTAATTTCCTAGATTATCTAACTTTTAGGAACACTTCATCAAGGCGGCTTATTTTATTGTTTATATCAAATGTGAATATTTTTAAAATTGAAAGCTCCACGTCATCTCTTTTAGCAACAGTACGTGCACTTATTTGTATTTTATATTGCTCTGGAATTTCACTTAAGAAAATAGACTCGTTGGGAAATGTCCAAGTTCCAAATGCTTCTCTTGCGGCTATTAATTGTTTTAGCAAAGCTTCTCGTGGATCTGAATCTCCACCTTCTGAATTTTGATAGGGGGATAGCACATCTGTACCATTAACCATCTTTACAAAACTTTCAGAAAATAAAT
>CAIOTO010000035.1 GCA_903861255.1 uncultured Alphaproteobacteria bacterium
ATATTTCCCTTAGAATTTAAACTTTTTTCTGTAAAAATTAGCGCTAATGCGACTTACGCAGCAGGTCTAATGCGTTTTTATCCACCTCTGTTAAATCATCTACTTGTAGGGTAAAATGTTCGAGAAATGGCATACTTAAAACCCCCAGCAAATCTTCAATTTTAAAACCTCTTTCGTGAAAGAAAGGACGATATTTAAAATCCATGCAAGCCTTGTATAGGCTTAAGTGGCGAAGTTTTTGAAGTGCACGCAATTTATCATGCGGAATAGACCAGAGGTCTGCGCAGTTTTCTAGAATCAATTCTTCAATATTTTGAAATTCAGATAACTTTAAAAAGAAGCGGTCTTTATTTTTCTCCGTCACCTCATCAGTTATGATTAATTTTTGTGTAATGAGACGATCATGCATCTCTAGCTCGCCTTCTTTGCAAGTTACAACACTTATAGGTGTAAATGTATTGCTAACAGAGACTGAAAGGTTTCCTTTGCGTACTTCTTTAGTAGACGCTGTGCGTGTTGCGACAGGAACGGGTGCAAATTTCACCTTTGACCTCTCCAGTGTCTCTAGTATTTCTGCTTGTGTTTCACCATCAACTGTGTCCCGCTTTGAAATGCTAAGTGACACTGTATTGGAAGATTCGATCACCTCCACTGGCCGTCCAAACTCTCCATTTTTTGATGCATATGAACGTGTGTCGATATCTGGTGTATGATTTCTTGTGCCCATCTGGATTGTGTGACTTGCTGCATTTTGGCAACCACAGCTATCAACAAAAAAGGATCTTATGCTTTCTAATACTGATGCTGCATGAACGTCGGATGTAATAACTGCATAAAATAAGAAAAAATATATGTACCCTTGAACTTTTACCATCACACAACTCTTCCGTTAAGAAATATTCATATCTTATTATGCGGTAGTGCGTGTTAAAATTCCATTAAGTTGATTGCAATAGTCGGGATTATGTATGTAAAAACAGTGTCTAACTAAATTTTCAAGGGGGAAAATTTATTTAAGCTTCGACAGGAATCAGCATCTGTGGGGAATCAACATAAAAGCCTTGCAATCCATCACACCCAAGCTGGCGCACAAACTCATAATCGCTTTCAATCTCAACACCTTCAGCAATGACCTCAATGCCAAACTCCGTTGCAAAATCAAGCAGCGACACTAATGTTAGGCGTTTTGATAAATTAACTTTTGCATCATGCAACAGCCCGCGATCGATTTTTACACGATCGACGTGCATATCACGTAAGAACTGCATCGTTGCATAGCCGCGCCCATAATCATCTAGCGCTACTGGAATTTTCAACAGCTGCAATGCATCAATGCCGCGTTTAAACTTTATAGGATCTAGAATAGGCTGACGTTCAGTCAATTCAATCCCAATGAAGTTGTAGGGCAGATGTGCTTGATCCAATAATATTTTAATGTGATCAACAAGTGCAACAGACACAACAGGCGGTGGCATATTCACATAGTATGGCGCATGCAACGGATTCAACAGATGTGCATTTCTAAGAAGCTTCGATAGAATTTTATACGATAATTCTTCCAATTTACTGGTTGATTCAGCAAATTCAACCCAATACGCCGTCGATAAATAAAGTTGTGTATCATTTGCATTTGGCACGCGAAGCAATATTTCTGTTCCCAAGGAAGTGCGAAGATCTAGATTCCATTGACGCTGCTCAAACAGGGCAAATTGTTCGTTTTCTAATACTCGATCTAGGTAGCCAAAGTCGTGCATGTACGTATCGTTTTTTGCACCCAAAAGGTGATACTGCTCAACAATTTTAAGATCAACGGGTGCTCGCAACGTATTCGGTATTGGTAGCAATTCTTCGTGCGAGTGATCTTGATTTTGAACTAACGGCGGCATGCAGGATACTTTAATAAAGGTTAACAGGATAGGCGATCTTCATTCGATAACACCCCTTTTTATTAAAATCAAGGACAATCTATACCGAATGAAGGTCTTTTTTAATGCTATGCTGCTTTTGAGAGCAGATTTACGAAATATTCTGCTGATGAAACAGAGCACGTTGCAGGCGTTTCCTCGATTTCGAGATGTTTTACAATGCCGTTTTCAACAATCATTGCATAGCGTTTTGAACGTACCCCAAGACCATGTGCAGAAAGATCCATCGACATACCCAATGCGTTTGTCAATTCACAATTGCCATCGCACAGCATCACGACAGAATCACCAATTTTAAGGTTTTCAGCCCATGCTTGCATAACGAATGCGTCATTAACGGATAGGCAAACAATTTGATCAACACCGACTTTTTGAAGTGCAGCTTTGTTAGCCGCAAAGTCAGGTAAGTGACGTGCAGAACACACAGGTGTGAATGCACCGGGGAGGGCAAATACGATACTTTTTTTGTTCGCGAATAGTTCGTCGGTTGTAATATCTTTCGCGCCGTCAGATGTTACGATCTTCATTGAAATATTTGGGATTTTTTGATTTATTTGGATTGTCATGATCTAAGTCCTTTTTGTTGGAGGAGAAAGGAAAAGCTTGGCTTTTGCTCTCATTTGCATAGACTTTAGCATTAATTTTTGGTATTTCATATGGGTATTTTTGAATAAAAGAATCCGCTGCGGTCATGGCGAGCGAAGCGCGGCCATCTGGCTGTTTAATGCATAGATTGCCACGTCACTACGTTCCTCGCAATGACGAACTTTGTGCGTTATTCTAGGCTGTGATGAAGAGTTTTGTATTTCAAGCACGCCAAACAGGCATTGCGATCAAGTGTGAAGCCACTTGCAATCCATTGGCGTTTGACGGCAGTTAGAACCTCCCCAATTTGAGCGCCAGCAGGGCCTCTGGCAATGACATCTGCTCCGGTTAAAGGAAATGGCGGCGGCGATGTTAATGTTTTTGCGCGCGCGCGGCATGACCATAGGTGATCAGTTGATAGTGCGTCCTTTAACAGCATTGAATCCACCCACCATTCTGGGTGCGTCAGGGCGATTTCATAATCAGGTTCGGTTATGGTTTTATTTAAGGATCCGATTTTTCTTTTTTGCATTCGTGAGAGTTTGAATATATCTGAGATATTCTGGCTTTGAGTCAGCGCACATAAGCGTCGAACAGCGCAGGGTGAATGGCCACTAAAACGTTCAAGAGTTGCCAATCGCCTAAGTGCTTTGATGCCAGCTGCACAATCAATTTCCTCGCCAAAGATGTAGTTTAGCAAACCATAATGCATCATCGATTTCAGCACGGCGCCTGGCCAGGGGAGTATCAAGATTTTGAGCAGCTCACTTTGAACGCGTTCAATACTCAGTTGCGAGAGGGCATCTTTGATTGTATCCAGCACCGGTAAAACAGAAATGTCCGCTTCGCCTTTGCCGAAACGTCCCCAAAAGCGGAAATAACGATACAGCCGCAGGTAATCCTCCGCAATGCGCAACGCTGGATCGCCAATGAATCGTACGTGTCCGCTGCGCAAATCTGACAGACCATCAAATGCATCATATAAAATCTGCTGATGATCAACAAAAAGTGCATTCATGGTGAAATCTCGCCTGGCGGCGTCTTCTTCAAACGAAGCGCCAAAAGTAACGGTTGCGTGTCGTCCATGCGTGTTGATATCGGCTCTAAGGCTGGTGACTTCACACACGAGTCCTTTGAATAAAATTGTGAGTGTGCCATGAGCAATACCTGTGGGGATGCATTTAAGACGATGTGTTTTGCAAAATGCAATGACATCAGGTGGATGGGCTTTAATGGCGATATCGATGTCTGTTGATGTTAATGGTCTAGATCCCCGCCTCCGCGAGGATGACAAAGGATCACCATATAATAATGCGTCACGCACACAGCCACCTACCAGGCGTGCGTCAATACCGTTTGCTGCGCAAAGCGTGATGAATTCCCATGCGCGTAAATCAATAGTGTGTGCGGCTGGAAAGGGGAATTGTTGAAACATAAATGCCATCCTCTATTTTATGTCATGTTTCTTGTCACTTTGTCATCAACGGGCTTGACCCGGTGATCTGGGCTGTTTTTGGATAGTTTAACACACTATTAAATGTAAACTTTTAGTATTTTAGATTCCCGAGTCAAGCCGGGGATGACAGTTTTGGGGGATAAGAATGACATGGAATGATTAAAGCGTACAGATTAAACCTTATTCAGGACTTTGATTTTTGGTAAACCCTGGGTACACAAAAAAAGGCACCCGAAGGTGCCCCTTGACTTATTGATGATTTATTGATTAGAGCACGAGTGGAGGAAGTGCAAAACCACCTTGTGTAACAAGTATGGTTGTACCGTTGCCCATTGTTATTGAACTTGTCGATCCAAAGCGGGATGCCGCATCGACTGAAAGTGTCACTGGACCACTAAGTGTTGTTTTGCCAGTGTTTGTATTTACGCCACTTAACGTGAGAGTTTTTGCCGTGGCAGCAGTAATCGTGAGGTTAGCGGAACCACTAATTACACCAGAAAGGGTGACGTCATTTGATACAGTTAGTGCTGCTGTACTACCACTTTTCACAATTGGATTTGCAATATTGCCAGTAACAGCTGCGTCAAGTGTTGTGCCAGTACCAAGTGTAATTGTGCCTGTGCCTGCGCCGCCAATATGTGTTAGTTTTAATGTGCTTGTTCCTGCTGTGGTTATACCGCCAGCGCCTGTGTTTGCAGCAGACAATGTCAGAACGTCATCACCACTAACATTTAAACCATTTGTAAATGCCACGACGCCACTGATAGTTAAGGCCGCTGTCGTTGTATCAATTGTACTTGCTACATCAACAGCAACAGTACGTGCTATATTTATGCTTGCTGCATTGGGATGTAACGTACCTCCATTTAATGACAAGCTGCCTGAACCTGGAATATTATTTGCAGCAGCGATTTTCAGTGTAACATATGGTGAAACCTTTAATAGTGTATATGCTCCAGTGTTGACTGCAGAACTATCCATAACGACTGTACTTGCTGCCGGCGAAGATGCTGTGGAATTCTTTAATTCTAATGTTTTTCCAGTAACACCATCCGTAATTGGTTCGGATATGGTGAGTGTAGCGTCATTTAGTGTATCAATCGTGCTGTTGGCAGTTAAGTTGAAAGAAGCGACCCCGCTTGGAATGGCAGCTGTAGCAGACGCTGGAATCTGTAATGTACCACCTGCCAGCGTAAATGCGCCTGCTGTTAATTGCGTGGAATCGCCAATTGAAATCGTACCGCCTGATGATGCAGTGAGAGCGGTTGTTGATGTAGATTTGTTACCTGTTGTGAGCGATAATGTACCTGCGCTGACATTAATACCTGCCACTGTAAGTGTAGCTGCCGCGCCGGTGAGTAATAATGTCCCTGTTCCTGTGCTTTTTGTAAGGACACCTGCCCCTGAAAGTGTGCCGCTGGATGTAACTATTGCTGCGTTTGCTACATCAAGAATACTGGCTGCACTGACGGCAATATTCTTAGCGGTTGACATCGTCGCTGTTGGGTTAAATGTACCACCTGCCAGCGTGAATGCGCCTGATGTCAATTGCGTTGCATCGCCAATCGATATTGTACAGCCCGATGATGCAGTAAGTGCTGTTGTTGATGTTGACTTATCACCTGTTGTGAGTGACAGCGTACCTGCACTGACATCAATGCCAGCTAGAGTCAGCTGAGCTGCCGCGCCGGTGAGTAATAATGTACCTGTGCCTGTGCTTTTTGTAAGGATGCCTGCCCCTGAGAGTGTGCCGGTTGATGTGACTGTTGCTGCGTTTGCCACATTAAGAATACTGTTTGCGCTTACGGCAATATTCTTAGCGGTTGACATCGTCGCTGTTGGGTTAAATGTACCACCTGCCAGCGTGAATGCGCCTGATGTCAATTGCGTTGCATCGCCAATCGATATTGTAC
>CAIOTO010000036.1 GCA_903861255.1 uncultured Alphaproteobacteria bacterium
TCGGCTTTGGCTTGATGAACCGTATGATTCCGCAAATGCAAATTTTCTTTGTATCCCTGCCTCTTCAAATATGGGGGGGGCTCATGGTGTTTTTGATCACAGGCGGTGCTGTTGTGATGCAGTTTGGTCATATCTTTGATCGTGAATATCGCGCGTTTTTTTCGTTAGGTTGAATCAATGTCCGGCGAAAATGATCATGATGAAGACCAAAAAACGGAATCCCCTACCGAGCGGAAACTTGAGCAGGCGCGTGAAAAAGGTCAAGTGCCGATCTCGCGAGAAATCACTAATTGGTTCTTTATTTTAACCAGTTGCGTGATTATGTTAGGGATTTTGCCCTATATGGCGCGAAGCCTGATGGGGATTATGCAACCTTTTTTAGCTGTTCCCGATCAAATGATACTCGATCATGATTCATTGAAAAAGATGGGGCGCCATTTGTTTTCAAATATCGCGCCGATTGTTGCGTTTCCATTGGTTATGATGTTTGTCGTGTTGATTGTTGTTGGATTGATGCAGGTTGGGAAAAGCTTGTCGTTAACGTCGTTAAAGCCAAAAATGAACCGACTTTCGCCTAAACAAGGCATTAAAAAGATATTTTCAAAAAACGCCGTTGTCGAGTTTATTAAAACAGTTTTCAAAACGTGCATTTTGTTTGTTGCTGCTTTTTGGTTATTTCGTGGGCACGCCCCAGAAATTAAGCATTGGACGGCCCTAACGTTTAGGCAAACTTTTAATACGTTTGAGGGGTTGCTTTTTAAGTTGTTCATGATGATTCTTGTCATTTTGTTCTTTTTGGGTCTTTTGGACTATTTGTACCAGCGTTATCAGCACACAAAAGGCCTTCGCATGACAAAGCAAGAAGTGAAGGAGGAACATAAGGACATCGAAGGTGACCCTGCTATTAAGCAGCGCATCAGGCGGCTAAGGATGGAGCGTTCACGCAATCGCATGATGAAGGATGTGCCAACGGCAACGGTTGTCATTACAAACCCGACGCACTATTCTGTTGCGCTTACCTGGGATCCTGACACGATGGATGCACCTAAGGTCGTCGCGAAAGGGCAAGACTTTGTCGCACTTAAGATTCGTGAGATTGCAAAAGAAAATAATGTGCCGATCATTGAAAACCCACCTGTTGCACGTGCTTTGTTTAATGAGGTGGAAATTAGTCAAGACATTCCGTCTGAATATTACAAGGCAGTTGCGGATATTATTCGCCTTGTTATGAAGCTAAAGGGTAATCGGTTTTAATACGTTTTCAAAAACGCACTAAGAGTGCATTAATAGTGCTGGCAACTCTTGTAGTCGTTCTTTTTCATAGTTATTGAAATTAGTAATTGTAGTAAAACCATTAATAATTATTTTAAGTGTATCAGGTTGTATAATGATTGTTTCTTTTATTTGCATGAATTTTTCCATCAGAAAATTATCATATTCCTCAATCATTCTTATGGCATTACCAATATGAATTTCTAGTTCGTGTGCCCACAGTTTTTTGGATTGAATGATTTTTGCTTTATCTTTGCATTTTCCCAGCTCTTCACGTGTGTGAGACAGGAACTCATGACTTCTGGTTTCATGGGCATTTAAAAGTTTTATTGATTTTTCAGTTAGTTCAACAGTTAGCTTAACTGCGTCAGCTTGAGTAAATTCTCTTTGATTTAGATCGGCATTACCTGGTGTTGACTGAACGGAATGAAGGATTGGTGATATATCTGCATTTACAGAGAAAGACGAGGTTAAGCTATCCCTGTCGGTGATAGGCGTCATGAATGATGCAGCGGAAGATGGAGTTACAATCAACGCATAGAGGTCATCAAAGCTATGTTCAGGGGATCCAGTCTTATTTGTAATTGGTGTCCTGAGTGATGTGCCAGAAGCTTGTGTCATAAGTGACGCTTCAAGGTTGCTAGGGCTTGAGTAAACAGATTCCATTCTGTGTGCAGTGGCTGTGCTGAATGATGTAGCAGAAAATGGAGTCGCAATTAACGCATCGAGGTCATCAAAACTATATTCATTAGAGACTGAAGGCTGTCCGTTAGAGTGTGGATTTTTTAATGGAGTGGTAAAAGATAGTGGTGTCGCGCTTCCAGATGAAAAACTACCGTGATCGGGAATGTTTGAATGGGTATCATGATGAGCCATTAGAGCTTCTTCTTGTTGAATATAGGTGTTGTAACATTGTTCTTTTGTCCAAAGAAGAATATCTTTTGCTGTTTCAAAGCTATCATCAAATCGTTTTCTAATTTCAGGTGCAAGCAGATGTTTATTGATTTGAGAATTTAGTTGTGTGTGAATTTGGTGTAAACGCTGAACATCTCGAGTTACAAAAGTATGTATTTCCTCTAATTCTTTTAACTTTTTTATGCTATTTGCCGTTTTGAAATAATTATTGTCAGAATTAAATTTTTCCCAATAATGCCGAATTTCATTAGATGCATTAACTGCTCCTATTGCTGTTTTCATAAATATGGCGTCAATTCTTTGTTTTGTTTTTAAAATACTCTGACGTGTTTGGTGCATTCGAACAATTGATTGAATTTTTATCGCAGAATTAATTCTTAATTGTTTTTCCTGCTCTTTTCGAAGATGTTTAGCCTCTTCTAAATCCCACTTTTTTTGTGCGTATGCTTGGTTGGCCGCATTCGCTTCTTCTTTTTTCCTTTGTTCTGCAGCAAGCTGTAGAATTCCAGCGACTCTATTTCGTTTTTTAAATGTCCATGTGTTTTTTTTACAAGATTGCATTTCAGTCAATAATTGCTGGCGAGTTATCGAGTGACCTAGATTTTTACTCTTAAAAGCACGAAGAGTCTTTTGCATAAGCATTATTTTACGAATGCTATCAGGTAGCAAAAAATGTTTTTTCGAAACAATTTCGCCATGCATTTGATGGTCAGCAATCAATGTTTGAGCATTCTCAGCATTAGGGTTACTTTCCATATGCTTTTTAAATTCAGCAGCATCTCTGAATGGGCGCTCAAACGTACCATCAGGTATTACGCCGTTTTTCTCTCCATCAGGCAAAACATAATGCACATTATCTGCCAGTACATGATACGTTGGCACGATAACGGTCTCTGTTTTATCATTTGCCACGATATCCACGTCACGCATAGGCGCAATCGTCATGCGTTTTTCTAAATCAGTGAGACCGCGGGTTTTTGCCGTTTCTTTACCAAGCGGAATACGTAATTCCACACCGAGGTAGAAATTATTCTTACGTACATTGTCACGCTTGGCTTCCGCCTGAATGGTAAAGTATTCATTAATTTCAAAATCAGTCCTTGTGTGATATCCATTGATAGATTCAATACCTGCGCGGCCTTGATAATAATACGTACCCGCGTAAAGACGCAAACTTGGAATGCCAGGAATAGCACGGCCAACTTCAACATCAATACCCTTTAATGGAACTTCTTTCTGCGTTGCAACGTAGTCAGCCCCTGGCTGTCCTTTCGTATAACCTCGCCCAGTAACATCACCAACGTTTTCATTTTTTATTGTGGTCGTTTTCGTATACACCTTACGCTCAGGAAAATACACGTTCGCGCGGTAATCCCACGTCAAACTCAAGCACTCAGCACCAAAGGTTAGCTGATTATATTTATTGCCAAGATTACTGGAACGACGGTCATAATACCCATAGCCACCCCAGATAACTTCTAAGTTAGGATCAATCCAACGATGCCCTAAACCAAAGTTGCCTTCTTGGTTTGACCTGGTATCTGCCATAAAGCGAAAGTCAACAAAAGATAGCATATCATTTGTTTGCGCAATTGGGCCAAACGCACCAATACGACCAATGTCTCGCTTATTGCCATATTTAATGTTGAGATCAATTTGAGGGCGCCACTTCTTGGGCTCTTCAGCAACCATGTCATTGCTATTTAATAGTATAGCAGTCGGTATAACAACACGTACCGTTGTCAGTAATAGCGCACGTTTGAAAGAGGTGTTGTGAAAATATTGATAGATACGCATATGATGAAGGAAGGCTTAATTGAATTAGTTGTAAAATAAAAATTGGCTTTGTTCATTCTGAAATGAAGCACATTTTATTTGAAATTATTTTTTCTTTTCCCTGATTTTTATATTTATTGGATATGTTTGTCAATATTAATTTATATTCCTTGTTTTGGTCTTGAGATTGCAAAAGAAAATAATGTGCCTATCATTGAAAATCCACCTGTTGCGCGTGCTTTATTTAACGAGGTGGAAATTAGCCAAGACATTCCGTCTGAATATTATAAGGCTGTTGCGGACATTATTCGTCTTGTTATGAAGCTAAAGGGAAATCGGTTTTAAGATTTTATAAGGGGGCAGTGCGTTTCGACGGAAGTGTTATGTGCTTTGTGCATTCTTCCCCCTCTAAAAGAGTATGGTGCTTATTTAGCTGAAAATAGTCCTTCAAATGCTAATTTAAGGTTTTCTTTGTAATTAGATCTAAACCCTGTTAGTGAGCCAGGAAGTCCTCCAGGACGCGCATAAATTAACGCATAGGATAAATCGTTTCCGCTTTGTTGTGTTATAAAGTAGCGCGCAGACCAGCCTATACTCATAAGTTCACTTTCGAGTGCTTCTAATGTTTGAAGCAATCCATAATCTTGGCGGTCAAGAATGCTTGAGATTCTTGTTGGAGAATAAGGCAATATTCTACGTTGTTCTGTTGCACCTGCAGCCCGTGCTGGTTTGCGTTCTGCTGGACGGCGAATAAATTCAGGCGTTTCTGTTGCAATAGAACTTGCGGCCAGAGTAGATTCAGCATCATCCACATCACTGTCGTTTGATTCATGGTCCGATTCAGTAGACCTGCTGCGTAAGTCTTAACACAGATCTTATTAACGAGTTGTCAAGCATCCCCAACCCAATTTATTTTTCTAAGCAGTAGTAAATCCATTTTTCAGATTAACAATACCTGAAATAATATGGAATTTAATGCCATAA
>CAIOTO010000037.1 GCA_903861255.1 uncultured Alphaproteobacteria bacterium
AGTGAATTACCATCCGGCTTTGTATTTTTGACAGATGTTGATCCAACAATTATTGAAAGCCCTCGCTATAGCACGAAAGAAAATTTTTTAGGTAAAGTTGTTCCAGGGTATACAAGTCATCGTATCATTTGCACGAAAGAGGCCGCTGAAAAACTAAAACTGGTTCATAGTGACTTGAAGAAACAAGGATATAAGCTTGTTGTTTATGATGGTTACAGGCCACAACGTGCCGTGAATGAATTTATGCGTTGGAGTAAAGATGAGACTGATCAAGCCGCTAAAGCATACTATTACCCAACGATCGATAAAAAAGATGTGTTCAAATTGGGATATGTTGCTGAAAAATCAGGTCATAGCCGTGGTAGTACGTTGGATTTAACGATCATTAAAGATGATAAAACCCTTAAGCCAATTAAGTATTCAAAGCGTAAACTGTTAAGTGGGAAAAAGATTCCATATTTAGATGATAATACGGTCGATATGGGGGCGAGCTTTGATTTGTTTCATGAAGCATCGCATCATGATAGTAAATTTGTAAGTGCAAAATATTTAGAAGGACGTAACCTTTTAAGGAATGTGATGAAATCACATGGATTTAAGGATTACCAAGAAGAATGGTGGCATTATACGCTTGCAAATGAGCCATATCCGGATACGTATTTTGATTTTGTGCCTGAGAATTAAAATGCTTATGACGAATGAACATCTTTATTTGCGTTTGAATTCTCGTAATTCTTGACAAAAAGGCCTGATTTCAGCTTTACTGCAGCAATCTATATTACCATTTTAACAGGAATATCTATCTTATGTCGACGCCAAGCCCAGTACTTAAATCACCCTATCGCACACACACCTGTGGTCAATTGCGCGGTAGCAATAATGGCGAAACAGTAAAGCTTTCTGGCTGGATTCACCGTAAGCGTGATCATGGGAATTTGGTATTTATTGACGTACGTGATCACTATGGGCTAACGCAATGTGTGGTCGACGTGGACAGCGCAGGATTTGCTATTATCGATGGCTTGCGTAATGAAACAGTGATACAAATTGAGGGTAGTGTTGTTAAGAGATCTGATGACACAGTTAATTCAAAAATGCCAACAGGCGATATTGAAGTCATTGTCAATCATGTGACCGTGTTATCTAAGGCTGATCAATTGCCATTGCAGGTGAATTCAGATGCTGAGTTTCCTGAAGAAACACGTTTGACGTATCGTTTCCTTGATTTGCGCCGTGAAAAATTGCATCAGAATATCGTGCTTCGTTCTAACGTCATTGCATCGCTTCGCCGTCGTATGATTGATCAAGGGTTTATGGAATTTCAAACGCCTATTTTGACGTCTTCTTCACCAGAAGGTGCGCGCGATTTTTTGGTGCCAAGCCGTTTGCATCCAGGTCAGTTTTACGCATTACCACAGGCACCGCAACAGTTTAAACAGCTTTTGATGGTTGCAGGTTTTGATCGCTATTTCCAGATTGCGCCATGTTTTCGCGATGAAGATGCGCGTGCTGACCGTTCGCCTGGTGAATTTTATCAGCTTGATATTGAAATGTCCTTTGTAACACAAGAAGAAGTGTTTGCAGCGGTTGAGCCTGTTTTAGCTGGTGTCTTTAATGAATTTGCAAATGGAAAGACTGTTACACAAGGATTATTTCCGCGCATTCCATATGCTGAATCGATGTTGAAATACGGAAATGATAAGCCAGACCTTCGTAACCCATTGGTGATTTCTGATGTGACAGAGGTTTTTAAAGATTCTGGTTTTGGTATTTTTGCTAAAGGCATTGATAAGGGGTTTGTAGTTAGAGCCATCCCGGCAACAGGTGCTGCTGCACAGCCGCGTAGTTTCTTTGATAAACTAAATGGCTGGGCGCAAGATACAGGCATGGCTGGTTTAGGTTATATCGTATTTGATGGTGATGATGCAAAAGGGCCAATTGCAAAGTTCTTAGATGCAGACCGTTTGGCGTTGCTTAAGAAATTATCAGGTGTTGCCTCTGGTGATGCGGTATTCTTTGTGTGCGATAAAGAATCAAAGGCTGCTAAGTTTGCTGGCCTTGCACGTACACGTATTGCGACAGAGCTTGATTTGATCGAAAAGAATGCATTCCGTTTCTGTTGGGTTGTTGATTTCCCTATGTATGAACAAGACGAAGACACTGGCAAAATTGATTTCTCTCATAATCCATTTTCTATGCCACAAGGTGGATTGGATGCTCTTTTAACGCAAGATCCCTTAACAATTAATGCATATCAATATGACATTGTGTGTAATGGTATTGAGCTTTCTAGTGGCGCAATTCGAAACCACTTGCCAGAAGTGATGTATAAAGCGTTTGAAATTGCAGGGTACTCAAAAGAAACAGTTGAAGAACAATTTTCGGGTATGTTGAACGCCTTTAAGTTTGGCGCGCCGCCACATGGTGGGTCTGCGCCTGGTGTTGACCGCATTGTGATGTTGCTTGCGGACGAGCCGAATATTCGTGAAGTGATTGTGTTCCCAATGAATCAGCAAGCACAAGATTTGATGATGAAAGCGCCATCTATTGTTGAACCAGAACGTTTGAAGGAATTGCACTTGCAAGTGAATTTACCAAAGCCAAAAGAGGTTTTGGTGAAGAAGGTAACAGATGCAGCAGCCGCTGGCTAATACATCACGTTCAGCAAATGATGCGGTTCGTATTTTAGGACTTGACCCTGGCCTTCGTCATACGGGCTGGGGATTGATTGAATCAAAAGGGCAGGGGCTACGGTATATTGCTTCTGGCGTGATTAATCCAAGTGTAAAAGAGGAATCATTAGCACTTCGGTTGGCAGAGTTGTTTGAAAAACTAAAAGATGTTGTGAAAACATGTGCAGCTGATGAAGCTGTTGTTGAAGAAGTTTTTGTGAATAAGAATCCTGGTTCGACACTAAAATTAGGGATGGCGCGCGGCGTTGTACTCCTAGTGCCTGCGCACCTTGAAGTTCCCGTTTTTGAATATACGGCAAACCAGGTTAAAAAATCAGTCGTTGGAGCTGGGCATGCTGATAAAAATCAGGTGATGTTCGTGGTGCGTCGTTTGCTGCCGACTGCTCCCGTTGATATGAAACCAGACGCGGCTGATGCACTGGCAGCGGCGCTTTGTCATGCACATCATCGGTTGATGAATAGTTATAGCAGTATACTCACACAAAGCGCATAAAAAAACAGACTGTGTGTTTTGCAGCCTGTTTGTTGTGTTAGTATTTTTGATTTAACTTGCTTGTACCAGTTTTTGCTCTGTTTGCCCTGGAAAACGATGCTTTAAATAAGCTGTTGCGCATTTTGCGATATCAGGAATTCTATTTTCAAAGAAATGATCTGCACCATCAAGCAGTTGATAATCGATTTTAATGCCACGCTGATTGCGTAACTTTGTGACCAATGCATCAACAGCAGGTTGTGGAACGATTGTATCTTGTGTTCCTTGAATGATTTGTCCAGATACGGGGCAGGGGGCTAAAAAGTTAAAATCACAACGGTTTGCAGGCGGACTTACGACGATAAAACCTTCAAGTTCAGGGCGACGCATCAATAGCTGCATGCCAATCCATGCGCCAAACGAAAATCCACCAACCCAAAAATGATCAGTGAGTGGGTAAGTCGATTGTAACCAGTCAAGCGCTGCTGCTGCATCGCTGAGTTCACCCTCGCCATTATCGAAAGAACCTTCTGAGCGGCCAACGCCACGAAAGTTAATACGGAGTGCACCGAATCCTTTGTCAATGAATGAGCGATAAAGGGCATATACGATTTTATTATTCATATTGCCGCCAGATTTTGGATCTGGGTGCAAAAGCAAAGCAATCGGAGAGCTTTTCGTTTGACCTGGATGGAAGTGTCCCTCGATACGACCTGCAGGGCCATTAAATATAACATCTGGCATACGAATTCTCCCGTATATAGTGGTGCATGGCAATATGCCCGCAAATGAATGCAATGTAGTTCTAATTCATGTTTCTCAAAAAGTAACTTGACTTTTTTAGTCAGGATACCTATTTTGTGATATATACCAGGTAATCTATTAAAAATAGATACAGTAGTCCATCTCAAACGCATTGAAATGATATTAGCATGTTTCTAATTGAAAGTTCCATTCTCTTTTTGAGTTTATTCGAATGAAATTAAGCACAAAGGCGCGTTATGCCGTAATGGCATTGCTTGATATGTTGAAAGAAGGTAAGGAAACACCAGTCTCTCTGGTTTCTATTTCTGAAAGACAGTCATTACCGTTGCCATATTTAGAGCAGATTTTTTTGAAGTTACGCAAAAATGGTCTTGTACAGAGCACGCGTGGCTCACAAGGTGGATACGTATTTGCTAGGGATCCTGCAGAAATAACATTATTTGACGTTGTTGTTTCAGTCGATAAAGAATTTAAATCAAAGCGTTGTCACAATGCAACAATTGGCTGCCAGCCAGGCGGTGCACGTTGTTTGACACATGATTTGTGGGCAAAGTTAGATGATACTGTTGAATGCTTTTTTAAAAGTTTAACGTTGCGCCATGTGATTGATCGCGAAGTTAGTAGTATGGTTTTTTCTATGCAGACTCAAAATAGTTTTAATGAAAATATGATAAAAGTAGCATGATGGAAAACATAAACCACATAAATTTTGATTATAATGCCACTGCACCATTGCGTTCAGTAGCACATGATGAAGTTATGCATGCATTGGGGCAAATTAAAGGGAATCCATCGTCTATTCATCGTCTTGGTCGTGATGCGCGCAGCCTGCTTGAGTCTGCACGAATGCGAATTGCAAATGCACTTTCAGTAGAAGCAAGGCAGATTGTATTTACAAGTGGCGCAACAGAATCTAACACGATGGTTTTGCGTGGATTTAAGGGACCTGTTTTGGTATCTGCTGTTGAGCATAGTTCACTTTTAGATGTGCGTGATGATGTAACGTTGGCACCAGTTGATGAAAATGGCATTGTATATCTTGATTTTATTGAAAAGTGGTTGGATGAACATCCGGGCAGGTCGTTGGTCTCAGTCATGGCGGCGAATAATGAAACGGGAGTGATTCAGCCTGTGGAAAAAATTTCAGAGCTATGTAAACGCAACGGTGCACTATTTCACAGTGATTGTGTGCAAGCTGTTGCCCGCGTGCCGCTGGATATGCATTTATTTGACTGCGTATCATTATCAGCCCATAAGTGTGGTGGTTTATCAGGTCTTGGTTGTGTGATAGTTAAAGATGGCTTTCCACTAAGTGCTTTGTTAAAAGGCGGCGGTCAAGAACGTTCGTATCGTTCGGGTACAGAAAATTTAGTCGGCATAATTGCTTTTGCCGCCGCGCTTGAAGAAGCAATGGGCTTAAATGAATCAAAAGAATGGCAACGAGTTAAAGAGCTGCGTTTGATGATGGAAGATCAGTTAACATCTGTGTGCTCTGCTTTAAAAATTATGGGGCAGACTGCTTTGCGATTGCCCAATACAACTTGTATAGCAATGCCAGGGATGAAAGCGGAAACTCAAGTGATGCAATTTGACCTTGAAGGGATTGCCTTAAGTGCAGGGTCCGCATGTTCCTCAGGTAAGGTTAAAAAGTCGCGTGTATTAGCAGCAATGGGGATACCTGATGCAGTTGCTGAAACGGCGATTCGTATAAGCTTATCACCGAAAACAACAAAAAATGATATAGACTCTCTTGTGTCAATCTGGAAAAAAATATATCAATCAATTAAGCATAATAATGTCGAGGCGAACGCAGCATGAGAAATATAATGAATTTGGTACCACCTGTGAAATTGCCATTAAATCACCTCATTCCCGAGGGGCATATTTACATGGATTATCAGGCATCAACGCCATGTGATCCACGTGTGTTTGAAAAGATGTCTCCCTATTTTTGTGGCGTATTTGGTAACCCCCATTCACGTAATCATGTGTATGGGTGGCTTGCGGAAGAAGCGATTGAACTTGCACGGCACCAAGTGGCTGATCTTATTAATGCGGATGAACGCGAAATTATCTTCACAAGTGGTGCAACCGAATCCAATAACCTCGCTATTAAAGGCGTTGCGAGTTTTTATGGTGATCAACGTCGTCACATTGTGACGTGCGTTACAGAACATAAGTGTGTGTTGGAGTCATGCCGGTCACTTGAAAAGCAAGGATTCGATATTACATATTTGCCTGTGCAACCAAATGGTTTAATTGATCTCAATTTGTTAGAAGCAAGTTTATGCGATGATACATTGCTTGTATCGATTATGGCAGTGAACAATGAAATTGGTGTTATTCAACCTATTGCCGAGATTGGTGCAATGTGCCGTAAGCGCAATATATTTTTCCATACGGATGCAGCGCAAGCTGTTGGTAAAATTACACTTGATGTGGAAGCAATGAATATTGATTTGTTAAGCATATCTGGTCACAAGATGTATGCACCAAAGGGCATTGGCGCGCTTTATGTTCGCCGGAAACCACGTGTGCGCCTAAATGCATTGATCGTTGGTGGTGGGCAAGAACGCGGTATGCGTTCAGGCACGTTACCTACTCCATTGTGTGTTGGCTTAGGTCAAGCGGCTTTTATCGCTAAAAACGAAATGGAAGAAGAGTCAAAACGCATTAAAGCATTAACAGATCGAATATTGAAAGGCATTCAAACAAAATTACCCCAAGTATATCTTAATGGTGATGCTGTGCAACGTGCGCCCGGTAATTTAAATTTAAGCTTTGCTCATGTTGAAGGTGAAGGCTTAATGATGGGGATCAAAGAACTTTCAGTGTCATCTGGTTCGGCATGCACATCAGCGTCACTAGAGCCATCCTACGTGCTGCGTGCTATTGGTGTCGAAGAAGGGCTTGCCCACACATCAATACGATTTGGCATTGGTCGCTTTACAACGGTTGCCGAAGTTGACCGCGCAATTGAAAAAATAATACATGCCGTTGAACGTTTAAGGCAGATGAGTCCGCTTTGGGAAATGGCACAAGAAGGGATTGATATTAAGTCAATCAAATGGGCTACGCACTAAGCGTTTAGAACAATCAAGGAGAGAAACCATGGCATACAGTAGCAAAGTTATTGAACACTACGAGAACCCAAATAATGTGGGAACGCTCAATAAAGAAGATCCAACCGTTGGAACTGGGCTTGTTGGCGCGCCAGCATGCGGAGATGTAATGCGTCTTCAAATTAAAGTTAGTCCTAATGGCACAATTGAAGATGCAAAATTTAAAACCTTTGGGTGCGGCTCAGCAATTGCTTCTTCTTCTGTTGTGACAGACTGGATAAAGGGCAAAAAGCTAGATGAAGCTCTTGAAGTGAAAAACACTGAGATTGCAGAGTATCTAGCATTGCCGCCCGTTAAAATTCATTGTTCTGTTTTGGCAGAAGATGCAATACGTGCCGCAATTGATGATTATAAAGCAAAGCAGCACCCAAAAGAATCTGTGGAAGCAGCGTAATAATGAAGTTTCCTATTACCCTTACTGAACAAGCGGTTCATCGCGTTCGTGCACTCCTTGAGGAGCGCGGTAAGCCGTCTCTTGGTATTCGCATTGGTGTGAATACCAAAGGTTGTTCGGGATTGTCGTATACACTCGAGTTCGCAGATGAATTAAATTCCTTTGACGACTCACTAACCATTGATGGTGTTACTGTCTTTATTGACCCCAAGGCGACGTTGTTTATTATCGGAACTGAAATGGATTTTGTCGAAGATAAAATGCAATCCGGTTTCACGTTTAATAACCCGAACGAAAAAGGTCGTTGTGGTTGCGGGAAATCATTTAATGTCTGATATGTCCCCGTTTTCCTTATTTGAGATAGAGCCTGCGTATACATTAAATTGGGATGCTGTTGAATCTAAAAAGTCACTTTTCCAAAAGACATTGCATCCAGATCTTTTTCCAGTAGGTTCAAGTGAGTGTGAGTTTGCAACGGCAAAAATGGCCCTTATGAATAACGCGTACATGGTGTTGAAAGATCCGATCCATCGCGCACGAACGTTGCTTGAGCTTAAAAAAATATCGATACCAGGTGAAAATGGTACAACTATTTGCGATCCAAAATTGATGGATGACGCACTTGCTTTGAAAGAGTCTCTTGAAGAAGCTTCTATTAATAAGGATTTTTCTACGTTTTTTGAAACACTTGCTGAACAACAAAAAATACTTGAAGGCACTTTCAATAATGCATTTTTAGAAAATGATGAGCATAAGATGAAAGAAGCCTACATTCGTCTTTCATTTTGCATTAAAACGCTAACTGATGCCAAAACCCTTTGTTTTAAAAATATGGGGAATTAAGTGCTACTTCAGCTAAATGAGCCCTTATCAACAAATGCCATTATTTCAACCGAGCCATTATCGTATGCAATTGGTATTGATCTTGGCACGACGCATTCTGTTGTTGCTGTTGCGCACTCAGAAAATGAAATAGAAGTCCTTGTTATTGATGGTAGTGCACTTGTTCCTTCAATTGTTGCATACGATGGAGATATTGTTACTGTTGGGTTTGACGCTGCTGAAATGCCCGGTGTATTTTCGTCATTTAAGCGTTTAATGGATAAGCCGGCAATTGAAATACGTGATGCTAAGTCACCGATTATGTTATCTGCTGATGTTTTAAAAAAACTTCGCAATGATGCAGAAAAAGTTTTAAAAAAACCTGTTACTAAAGCGGTTATCACAGTGCCTGCCTATTTTGATGACACAGCGCGGCAGGCAACAAAAGATGCTGCTAAGCTTGCTGGGATTGAAGTGTTACGATTACTAAGTGAACCAACTGCAGCCGCACTTGCCTATGGACTTGATCAGCAAGTATTGAGCCAGGAAATTGAAGGCATCTATGCTATTTATGATTTAGGCGGTGGCACATTCGACCTTTCACTTTTAAAGATGACACATGGTGTTTTTGAAGTTCTTGCAACGGGCGGTGATACGCAGTTGGGCGGCGATGATATTGACGATGCTATCCTTAAGCATTGGAAAAAATATGGGGCAGATTATACAAGGCTTGCCCGTATAGCTAAAGAATCCCTTTCTACTGCTGTCACATGGAATGACGTCGATGTGCAATTGACGCGCGCTGAATTGGAAACACTGTCTAAACCAATTCTCGATAAAACAATTACGGTGACAAAGCGTGTTATGTATGATGCAGACTTAACACCCGATGCGATCCAGGGTGTTGTTTTGGTGGGTGGTGCAACGCGAATGCCGCTTGTTCAAGCGATTGTTGCTGATATTTTTAAACAACCACCCCTTACTAATTTGGATCCTGATCAAGTCGTTGCGCGCGGGGCCGCGTTACAAGCCTATATGCTGACGCACGGGCAGGGGACATTGTTGTTAGATGTTACACCATTATCGCTTGGTATTGAGATGATGGGTGGTCTTGTTGAAAAAATCATTCCACGAAATACACCAATTCCAGCATGCGTAAGTCAAGAATTTACAACGTATGAAAATAATCAAAATGCAATTGAGTTTCACATAGTTCAAGGTGAACGGGAATTGTCGCATGACTGTAGATCTCTCGCGCGATTTACCTTAACAGACCTTCCTCACAAGCCTGCTGGTGTTGTACGCGTATCGGTAACATTTCAATTGGACGCTGATGGCCTGTTGTCAGTATCAGCATTTGAAAAAAATACGCAGAAAAAGCAAACAATTGTTGTAAAACCAAGTTATGGTTTGTCAGAAGAAAAACTTCGCTGTATGCTATTTGAAAGCCAAGAAAATGGCTTGGAAGATATGCAAAAACGCCAATTAATTGAAACAAGAGTTGATGCAGAACGTCTTTTGCGTTATTGTCAGTCGGCTATTACCGAAGATGGGCATCTGCTTGATTTGGATACTCTGGAATCATTGAAAGTTGTTTTAAACGATGTTGAAAGTGTTCTTGCACTTAGTGATCGCGAAGCAATTCGCGCACAAATTGATCGGCTAAAACAGGCTACTGCAACCTTTGCAGCTGCACGTATGGATCTTGCGATTCAAAAGCAGTTTGTTGGAAATAAAATTTAAACGATAGGAAAAAATATGGCACATATGAAATTTATAACTGCTGATGGTGAGACGCACGAAGTTGATGCGCCACTTGGTTTGTCTGTTCTTGAAATTGCACATCGCAATAAAATTGACCTTGAAGGCGCGTGTGAGGGATCGCTCGCGTGTTCAACGTGTCACATTATCGTTGAATCTGAATGGTATGATTTATTGTCTGAAGCAACAGAAGACGAAGAAGATATGCTCGATTTAGCCTTTGGTCTTACGCATACATCGCGCCTTGGGTGTCAAATTACAATGACGGATGAATTGGATGGCTTGACGGTTCGTGTCCCATCCGGTACGCGAAATATGCAGGTATAGTAGTGCGCTGGACTGATATTCACGATATCGCAATTGCCCTTGAAGAAACATATCCCACCGTTGATATTTTGACGGTTCGTTTTACTGATTTGTGGAAATGGGTGCAAGCATTACCCGGATTTGATGATGATTCGCAGCGCAGTAACGAGCGTATCTTGGAGGCTATTCAAATGGCTTGGCTGAGTGAGCGCGCCTGAGACATAAAAAATGCCCCAAGCAGATGGTGCGAGGGACATTGATATTTTTTGCAGTAAAAAATTATATACTAATTGTTTTTGCTGAGTGTCCATTTGACTCAACTTTTATTGAATGAGAAGGCTTAAGGCCTGCAGCTGATGCAACTGATGCTTGAGCGTCAGCTACTTGCCCTTTAATTCCATCCACTTGGCTTGCTGCATTTTGAATAGTTCCTGTTGCCGTGTCAGAGATTTTAGCGGCAGTATCGCTAACTTGATTGACTTGTGCTTGAATCGCTTGCAGTCCACCAAAAAGACCCCCAAGACCGCCAGGACTTTCAACGACAGCATTTACTTTTTTCGCAGCAGTAGTCCCCTTAGCAGCAGCTGGTGCACCAGCCTTGGCGCCTTTAAGAGCTGCGAGTTCTTGCTCGCGAGCGCCTTTTTTGGCTAGAGATAGTGCTTTTTTGTAATTAAGTTCTTTTAATACAGCAGCATTTCTTTCAGTTAGTTCTCTCATTTGTACAGCTTTATCGTCATTAAATTGTTTCACTTCGGCCGCTTGGCTCGCTGTTGTTTGTTTGATTTCTTCCTCAGTAGCTTTAATATTATCCATGTGTTGAGCAATTTTACGCTTAAGCCTATCTGCACCTTCAGCTCCTGCGTTGCGGCTGGCTTCTTGTTCTTCCTTAGTGACGGCTGCTAATTCTTTTTGCTTTTCTGCAATCTCAGTAGTTAAATCGTTTTTTCTTCTTTTAGCATCATCTAGCTTTTGTGCTGCCTCTGATCCGCCTTCATTTGGATCAATATCTTCTTTTAATGCCTCTGCATCAAATTTTGGAGTAGTTGTTGGACGTGGAGCTGTTGCTACGGCCGCAATGAGATGCTGTGTGCCATATACGATAAAAATGCTGCTTAATAAAAGTAATTTAACTTTTTTCATTTTAAAAATTCCAGATTTGTTAGATTCTATAGATTCATCATAAAACGCTAATTATTAATTAATTGTTAATTTTAGAAAAAAAGAGGGTAAACGCAATTTTGTAAAAAGAAAACCTTGAGGTGTCATCCCCAAGGTTTATTAGTGATATTTTTTTAAAGCGATGCCTTCGCGGAAATTAATCTAACCAGCTATGGACGTTTTTGATTAGTCGCTGCTGGAGCACCTGTCGTGCTTGGAGTCGCTGCTTTTTTAGCCTCATCTTCTAACTTCTTTAGATCAGCTATTGCTTTATCGTTTTCTTTATCAAATTCGCTTCTTTCAATTTTTTTTGCTTTAATTTGCTCTTCCATCTCACGTAGAGCCTGTGCTAATAGTGCCTTTTGTTGTTTTTCTAAGTCTGTAATTTTTAGTCTTGCTGCATCATTAGCGGCTTTTCGCTCAGCTTCGATTTGTACTGCTTCTGCTTTTTGTTGTTTTTCTGACTCTGCAATTCTTAATTTTGATGCCTCACTAGCGGCTTTTCGATCAGTTTCGATTTGTATTGCTTCTTGTTTTAAAGCCATGATTTGCTCGATTGCTGAACCACCGCCGCCACCTTCTGATGAAAATGCTTTGCTTGTCATGAAGAGGCTTATTGTTAATAGAAATAATGATGCTTTATTCATTTGAATATCCTATTAGTAGTTGTACTGCTGCAAATAACGGTGATACACTTTTATTATCATATAATGCTCCGGCATCTGTTAC
>CAIOTO010000038.1 GCA_903861255.1 uncultured Alphaproteobacteria bacterium
AAAAAGAATAGTTACAAAAATCAAAAATCATCCATTATTTTGTTGGTTAGATTCATTTTACACATTACAATGATACCAAACGTATATCATCAATAGTATAAAGCAGCCTTTTAAAGGGTTGATTGATTCATTTTAATAGATCTAAACTATAATGAGTCGACACATCTCAAGGCTACCTTAGCGATGCACGTATACGACATAAAAAATAATAATGACTTTTTCAGTTTTTAAATTAAAGAATGGACACATATAACATGGCAAAAACAAGCACTACCCCACCGGCAGGATCAGATTTACGCCCACGCATTTCCGTTATTGGAGTTGGTGGCGCTGGTGGAAACGCCGTAAACAATATGATTCGCGCAAAGCTGGAAGGTGTGGACTTTATTATTGCCAACACCGATGCGCAAGCAATCGAACAATCACTTGTCGAGCCAGAAAAACGTTTGCAGCTTGGCTTGAATATAACCCAAGGACTTGGTGCGGGTTCAAAGCCTGATGTTGGCCGTGCTTCTGCTGAGGAATCCCTAGAAGAAGTGATTTCGCTTATTCAAGGCAGCAATATGGTCTTTATCACAGCGGGTATGGGCGGTGGCACAGGTACAGGTGCGGCGCCAGTAATTGCACGTGCGGCACGTGAAAGTGGTATTTTAACCGTTGGCGTTGTAACAAAGCCATTCCATTTTGAGGGAACGCACCGTATGCGATCAGCTGAAAAAGGCATTGAGGAACTCCACCAATACGTTGACACGTTAATTATTATCCCAAACCAAAACCTTTTCCGCCTAGCTAATGAGCGCACAACCTTTGCCGATGCCTTTAAAATGGCTGACGATGTTCTTTATTCAGGTGTTCGTGGCGTTACTGACTTGATGATTATGCCTGGTTTAATCAACCTCGACTTTGCTGACATCCGTGCAGTTATGGCTGAAATGGGTAAAGCAATGATGGGAACTGGTGAAGCCGAAGGCGAACGTCGTGCATTAGATGCAGCAGAAGCCGCTATTTCAAACCCATTACTTGATGATGTATCAATGAAAGGTGCGAAGGGCGTATTGATCAACATCACCGGCGGCTATGATATGACGTTGTATGAGGTTGACGAAGCAGCTAACCGTATTCGCGAAGATGTCGAAGCCGAAGCAAACATCATTTTTGGTTCAACGTTTGATGAAAAACTAAATGGCCGTATTCGCGTGTCTGTTGTTGCAACAGGAATCGGCGTTCCAGGAACAGCTAGCTGGAAAGCAGAATCAGCAAATGCAGGTCGTTCAGCAACGGCAACAAATAATAGCTACACAGGCCCTGCAATGCCAGGCATGACACACGCATACTCAACTATTGCAGGTCAAGCAGCGGCGTCAACAGGCGCATATGGTGACTTGGAAATGGAATCCTATAGCGGCATCAATGAAATGTCACAAAGCACAACATCTTCTTTTGATATAAGTTCGCCATCAAATGAACCATCTTTAAATCCATACGCACAAACATCATCGAATAATTTCACAGAACAATCTGAATCATCGTATGAACAACCAGAATCAACACCTTTTTCTGGGTTGTCAAATCCGTTCGCAGAAAAAGAATCCACGAATGAAAGCAAAACACCACGTCGTTCACCATCATTATTTGAACGGTTTACTGGGGTTAGCCGTAATCGCGCCCAACCACAACCAGTGACCGAACAAGTTGTTAAGAACACGTCAAATCGCATGGAAGAAGATAGTGAGCTGTTGGATATACCGGCATTTCTGCGTCGCGGGAATAATTAATATTCGACACTTAACAAATCATTACCTAGCTTTCCTCTGGCTTGACCAGAGGATCAATACCTACGAAGACTTGATGGTCCCTCGTGTCACGCACGAGGGAAACTAAAAAATACCACTTTGGATCTTTAGATCCTCGGACTCCCGGCGGCGCCGAAGATGACGTGATAAAAGAACAATATGTAGATTCATATAGAAAAAACCAAGAGAACACTAAAAAATGACTTTACTAAACGTACTTACCGTTCCAGACCCAAGGCTTCGCATCAAAGCGAAGCCTATTTCTGTAGTAGACGATAAAATTCGCACCCTTTTCGATGACATGATCGAAACCATGTATGCCGAAGATGGCGCCGGCCTTGCTGCACCACAAGTAGGTATCGATATGCGCCTTGTTGTAATTGATGTTTCAGATAGTGCACATGGGTCTACCGTTTTTAAAATGGCAAATCCGGAAATTACATGGCGATCAAACGAGATGAGCATATGTAACGAAGGCTGCCTTTCAGTACCAGAACTGCGGGCAGAAGTATCACGCCCAAAGGCAATTAAAATGCACTATTTGGATGAAAATGGAACATTGCAACATATTGAATCCGATGACATTTTAGCGACGTGCATTCAACATGAGCTTGATCACTTAGATGGCAAGTTGTATATCGATTATCTATCGTCTCTAAAGCGTCAAATGTTTATAAATAAAGTCAAGCGTATGAAAAAGTACGAGGATTAGCCAACGCGCCTCTGTGCTATAATAGCACCGCTCTGACAGCCTCGTCTATTACTTCTAATTTCATCCAGCTAAGGTTAGCATATCAGAATCTGGAATTTGAGTATTCAAATATCTTAAATAGACATCAGTTGGACATCTCGCGGATCCTTCTGCGCTCCTTGTTTGAAGATAGAAGTCTGTTAGAAGGTGCGACGCATTCTGAACGACACTCTGAGCACTATTGAGTTCCTCCAGTAATGATAGCAGTTTGTTTTGTTCCCTATTCAAAGAACTTGCTTGCTCAAGCAACGCTTGAATAGACGTTTTTTGAACAAAACCAGTAACCGATGCATCGGTTGCTTTGTTGAGGCTGCCTTGGATTTCGCGTGTTTGAAGAGAAATTGCTTTTAAGTACTCAGATACATTTGCCTGGCTTGCGCCTATGAAATCACTAAGCACTGATAAGTTGGCGATAATTTCATTAATAGTAATTGGGTTAAACTCTAACTGTTTTTCCTGAAAAGTTTTTAGAGTATCAATGTGTATATCTGACTGAAGAATCTCGCCAGATCCTTCAGTGTATCTCAAATAGCTTCTCTTAAACACCTTAATGTCATTAAAGGTATTTTCTAATCGTGCAAGTATTTTGTGTATCTCTTTTATTAAGTGTACTATGCGGCTTTTTTTTATGGGAGTTCCGCAATTAAAAATTTCTGGTATATTGGCTATTTTATTTACTATTACTTTTTTGCCCTGATGTTCAAATTCTTTAAATAATCCTGGATGGGTTTCATAGTAATGCTCTTTTAAGAGATCTGCTTGATTCAAACTTGTCGTTGGGTTCCCAGCTGCATTCGTATTGCTTATCGTGATGCAACATAAAAATATAACACATAAAAATAATGGGGTGTTTTTCATAATCTTTTACACAATTAATGTTTGTAATAGTTAATTATAAAAACATAATGGTTAATATTTTACTAACATAACGATCCGCTCAACTGCATTGTATAAGAATCTAGTGAAATAGCGACTATTGCTCGAATCTTGCTGAACTTCGGCCCTGTTTATGATAAAAATAAAGAATGCCGCTATAAAAAATTCGAACGAAGCACTTATGTCATTCAAATCTGATTTTCTAAACGAATCCAAAGCACGTGGTTTTATCCACCAATGCACAGACCTTGAGGGGTTGGATGCAGCTCTTTCGGCTGGCACAATTACGGCTTACACAGGATTTGACCCGACAGGCCCTAGCCTACATGTGGGACATTTGATGCCAATCATGTGGCTGCGTTTACTTCAAAAACACGGGCACAAGCCGATTGTCCTTATGGGCGGCGCGACCAGTTTAATTGGCGATCCAACAGGCAAAGATACACAGCGCCCACTACTAACCGTTGAGGCCGTGCAATCAAACATAGTAAGTCTTGCGCGTGTGTTTGAACGTTACATTAATTTCAGCCCGACAGAAGCCATTGTGGTGAACAATAACGATTGGCTATCCAAGCTCAATTACATTGAATTTTTGCGTGACCATGGACCGCATTTTTCGATTAACCGTATGCTAACACTTGATAGTGTGCGAACCCGTCTTGAACGTGAGCAACCACTCAACTTGCTGGAATTCAACTATATGATCATGCAGGCGTTCGACTTTCTCCACCTTAGCAAAACAAATAATTGCATGCTTCAAATGGCAGGGTCTGATCAATGGGGCAACATTATCAATGGCGTTGAGCTAACGCGTCGTGCCGCAAACAAAACAGTTTATGGTTTGACGGCGCCCCTTCTCACCACAGCAAGTGGTGCTAAAATGGGCAAGACTGAAGGCGGAGCTGTTTGGCTCAACGGTGATATGCTAAGTCCATATGATTTCTGGCAATTCTGGCGAAATGCTGGTGATGCTGATGTCGGTCGTTTCTTGCGTATATTTACGGAATTGCCAATTTCTGAGATTGAAAAGCTAGAGGCACTTAAAGATGCAGAACTAAATGAAGCAAAAAAGATTCTAGCGGATGAAGCAACAACACTTGCACATGGTGCACATGAACTAGAGGCCATACACGGGGCAGCAAAACAACTATTCGAAGCCGCACATGGCGATATATCAACGCTGCCGGCCGAGCCCGTTGCGGCAGCGGATTTACCAATGATGATCGATGAATTGTTTGTACGTTATGGACTGACGGCGAGCAAGGGTGAGGCAAAGCGTTTGATTCAAGGTGGCGCCGTTCGTGTGAACGACCAGGTTGTAGGTGATATAAAGGCTGTGTTAGCGACAACAGATTTTAATGGTAGTAGGCGCGTCAAAATTTCATCGGGAAAAAAGAAACATCTTATACTAGAAATTAGTTGAGGAAATTTATTTCAATGTCATTCCCGCGTAGGCGGGAATCCAGACTTTTTGAACATCTCACGTTGCATGTGATTTGAAATCTTTCCTGGATCCCCGCCTGCGCGGGGATGACACATGGGAGGACGGAGGGATGGCAAGTTAAAAAACAAGGACAACAAACGAAGAATCGCGGATGACAAATAGGAACAAGATATGAAAGCAAAAATAACGTTATTCGTTTTAATCACAAGCCTTCTTGGTGGCAGTTATTGGTATTACGATATCAATCGTTATGCCATGCCAAAAATCATAGAGGTCACACCGTGGGCAAAAGGAAAAGTGCAACAGCAAATCACTGTACTTCAAAAACCCATAACGACACTAGATGTGAAAAAAGCATTTGATCACTTAAGTACAAACTCAACGAATAAAAACATTGCTTATTTTAGTATCAGAGACGGCAAGGCTGTTGCTCAAATCCCCGAAAAGAAGGTAAAAAAGACCACTCAATTTAAAGTGATGAACTACGTCATTACAAAGCTTGCTCAAAAGAAACACCTCACCAACAATGACTTTATCGTTGTGCTCAGTGATCGCCCTGATGCCATCGTATTGCCGCCTGAACTTGCACATATTCCAGTATTTGTTTTCGCTAAAAACATGGCGAGCCAATCAAACGTCACCCAGCTTTTGATTGTTGATTCGTTTACGTTAAAATCCTGGTGTGAAATTTATAAAACCCTGGAAAAAGGCCTCAAGCTACATCCATGGGAGAAAAAAGAAAACAAACTCTTTTGGCGCGGCAAAACAACGGACAGCGTCGATATAGCAGAAATTCGTCTGAATTCCCCCCGCGTCACTCTTGTAAAACTCACAAAACAATTCCCCGATCGTTATGATGCACGGCTAACAAAAATTCTATCAACCGATGCCGCGCAAATTAAGCAAATTAAGGAATCATGCGGAGAGCCCGTGCCATATGCCTCTACCCGTGAACATTTGCCTTATAAGTACCAAATCACGCTAGATGGCGTAACGGCGACATTCCCTGGCTATATTTGGCGTATGAGTTCTGGCTGCGCTAATATTAAACAAGATTCCACAAACGAGCAGTGGTTTTACGATTTATTTAAACCGAATGTCCACTACCTGCCGGTTGCAGCAGATTTAAGTAATCTTGATACGATCTTAACTGCTGCTAAAACACATGACGTTGAAATGAAAGAAATGGCTATGCGTGCACGGCAGGTGGTCGAACTAGAGCTCACGCCAAGCAAAGTCTTTGGTTACTTGGTTGAGTTGTTAAATGTATATGCGGCGAAGGTGCAAATATCGTAAGTTCTAATTTTACATCTCACTCTCAACATTAGGAAATCATATGTCTGCAGAACTCAAACAACCAACCAATCCGTTCAATGAAATACCATCATTAGTATCCATTGCCGACCAATACGACATCATTTTGATCGATGTATGGGGCGTAACGCACAACGGCGTCAAACCCTTTCCAAAAGCAATTGCAGCCTATGAAACACTGAAAGCCATGGGTAAAACATTGGTTATCCTATCGAACGCACCGCGTCTGCCAGGTATCACACGTGAACGCCTCAGTGCTATGGGAATTGATGATACGTTATTTGATGATGTAATGACTTCGGGTCTTGAATGCCACCATGCCTTGCGCGATCGACCAAATACATTTTACCAAGGACTTGGCAACAAATTATTTCATATCGGACCGGAACGTGATCGTACCGTATTTGAAGGCTTGCCTTATGTGCAGGTTGACAGTGTTGATGATGCTGACTTTTTATTAATTACAGGCACAGATGGTTGGGAAATAAATGCAGACGCATACAAAGATCGACTAACGCATGCACTAAGTCGTAACTTGCCTGCGTTGTGCGCGAATGCAGATAAACTCGTTCAAAACGGTGATCAACTGGTTATTTGTGCTGGCGCCGTCGCTGAGGCATATCGTGCCATGGGCGCTGAATCCATTTATACACATGGCAAGCCAAATACAGATATATTCAAGGCTGCGCATGCTTTGGCAAATACAAAACGGCAAGAAGATGTACCGTTGTCACGCGTATTGATGTTAGGTGATTCATTAGCAACTGATATTCGTGGGTCAAATCTGTATGGAATCGATTGCGTATTTACATTAACGGGTGTGCATGCCGGAGTCGCGCCTGCATCATTGCCAGAGTTATTTGCATCGTATCAAGCGTCGCCGACGTATATTATGACTGATGGAATTGCGTGATTTTACACTAAAGCAACGGCATACCATTTTCAAAAAGTTTTGAGTAGTAAGTCTGCAAGATGCGAGCAGCGGAACATACTTAAGTATTTGAGCAGCACAGATATCGCAGAAGACTGCACTAATCGAAATTTAGTGAAATTGGTATTACTTCGTACGGCACATGTCAATACTACTCTCCCACTGACACTGCGTTTCGTTACTAATGCCAAGGCAAAGTGATTTAACAGTGACAGCCTCGCATTTAAATTGACAACCCGTTGCTTCTTTCCATTCACAATGCTTTGAACGACGCTCACAATCACCACGCGGTTTGCCGCGACAATCACGTGTTGCACTAACAAGCATTTCTGAATTTTTCAAATCATATGATGCGCTAGGACCATCAGTTTCGGCAGCTTTAGCAGCAATCAGCATATTTTGAGATGCTTCTTTTGCTTTACGCGCCGCTTCAGTTGCCTCTAAAATTGGCTTGAAAATTGACTTTGCAAACATTGCAGCGTGTGCAGAATTTTTAATAGACCCTGCTGATTCTGATGCTGTTATGCTTGCCTTTTGCATAGATTTATATGTTTTCTCTAGATTAACAAGGCGTGTTTTTGAAAATTCTTTTTCTTCTTTAGTCGCTGTTGTGCTTGATTGAATAACAAAATTTGCTTCATTTGCAATACGCATCGCATTTTCGAGTGCCATCAAAACTCTTTGCTCTTTATGTCTAATATTAGATTGCAATGATTCAGCGCTGAGTGCCAAATTAGCAGCTTCAACAATAGCTTTTGCCGTCACGTTAGCAGACTGTGTCGCAGCTGAATCCGCATCTGTGGCTAATTTTTCTGTGAATATCTTATAACCAGATAATTCTTCCGCCAAATTATTCATCTGCTTTTGTACTTGTTGGTCAATATTCTGTGTGGAATCAAGTCGAGCAGGCATGAGTGGCATAGGTGAAAATGATTGATTATAAGGTGATTGGCCCATCATCATAATATTTTGATTCATGTAGCCTTGTGGTTGCATCATTGACGGCGTGCCAAACCCGGATGCAGATGATGTTGTTGAGGCTGGTTTAGTCGTACTACTCGTGCTCATAGAACTTGAGGATGCAGTTGGAAACATCGATGGAGAAAATGACCATGGTTGTTGGCTGCTATAATTGGGCTGCTGTGGCTGCATTGACCAAGAAGATTGAGCTCCGTAATTACTTTGCATGGGTGATGATTGTATATACCCTTGTTGTTGCGGTTGCTGCAACCAGGACTGTTGATTGCTATAACCTTGCTGTTGCGGCTGTGACCAAGAAGATTGTGAACTATTATAATTATTTTGAGCATAGCCAGGCTGCGCATAACCTTGCTGTTGTCCATAACCTTGCTGTTGTCCATAACCTTGCTGTTGCGGCTGCGACCAAGAAGATTGTGAACCATTATAACTATTTTGAGCATAGCCAGGCTGCGCATAACCTTGCTGCTGTCCATAACTTTGTTGTTGCGACTGTGATGACCATGGTTGCTGATTATCGTAACCTTGCCGTGCGTTGTAACCTTGCTGCTGATTATTATAGTTTTGTGATTGACCTGATTGTGAATTGTAATCTTGCCGTCCGTTGTAACCTTGCTGATACTGTCCATTTTGTGATTGTTGTTGGTTGTTGTAACCTTGCTGCTGATATTGCTGCGACCTTGGTTGCTGTCCGTTCGCCATGCCAGAAGTAGAAATTGTTGTAGCCGCTGTTGTTGAAGCGGGAGCAGGGACTGTAACTGACACTGTGTATGGAACACGCACGGTAACGGGTACAGGAATCGTAACGGGAACGGTAACGGGTGCAGGCGCGGCCACCGTTGGCGCAGGTGCTGCTGGTTTTTGTAAAAATGAACCTAGTAATGCTGAAGCCTGATCAGATGCATATGTGGCAGAGTTGCTTGCTAAATAACAGACAGAGCACGCTAAAATACAAAACACATCTGAATATTTACGTCTATTAAT
>CAIOTO010000039.1 GCA_903861255.1 uncultured Alphaproteobacteria bacterium
AAGTCCATATCACCTAAGTGGTCTTCATCACCAAGAATGTCTGACAAAACAGCAAACTTCTCTTTTTCTTTAATCAAGCCCATAGCAATTCCTGCCACTGCTTTTTCAAGAGGAACGCCAGCATCCATCATTGACAATGATGCACCGCAAACAGTCGCCATTGAGGATGAACCATTTGATTCAGTAATTTCAGCTACTGTGCGAAGCGTGTATGGGAACTGTGCTTTTGATGGGATAATAGGTGCCATTGCACGCCATGCTAACTTACCATGACCAATTTCACGACGTCCTGGAACTGACATACGGCCAACTTCGCCAACTGAATAGGATGGAAAGTTATAATGTAACATAAAGCGTTCACGGTATTCACCATCGAGCGAGTCAATAATTTGCTCATCTTGCCCAGTACCAAGTGTTGTAACAACCAATGCTTGTGTTTCACCACGTGTGAATAGAGCACTACCATGTGTGCGTGGCAACACACCAATTTCACATACGATAGGACGAATATCAGCCAAGGCACGGCCATCAACGCGTTCAGACTTATTCAAGATATTTCCACGCAAAATATTTGATTGCAATTCTTCAAAAGCAATCTCGATCAAGCCTTCATGCTCTGAAAAATCATTAGTAAGAGCATCGACAAGTTTCAATCGTGCAGCATCAATTGCCGCATAACGATCTTGTTTTGATTTATTTGCGTATGCTTTTACTAAATCTGCTTCAATCACGCTTTTTGTACGTTCTTTGATGACTTGAATGAGAGGATGCTCAGTCGTAGCGAGCCATGCTTCTTTTGAAGCCTTAGCCTTCAAACGATCAATCATTTGAATAACAGCTTGGAATGCTTCGTGACCAAAAACAACGCCTTCAAGCATTGTTTGTTCTGAAAGCTCTTTCGCTTCAGACTCAACCATCAAAACACCTTCTTTTGTACCAGCCACAACCAAATCAAGCGCGCTATCTTTAAGTTGTGCATATGTCGGATTCAAAATGAATTGACCATCAATATAGCCAATACGTGCTGCAGCAATTGGCCCTAAAAATGGAATGCCAGAAATCGAAAGCGCAGCTGATGCTCCAATTAATGCAGCAATGTCTGCATGTGCATCTGTGTCGTAGCTCATCACTGTACATACAACTTGCACTTCATTATAAAAACCTTCAGGGAACAAAGGACGTACAGGACGATCAATAAGGCGTGATGTAAGAACTTCCTTTTCTGAAGGCTTTCCTTCACGCTTGTAAAAACCACCAGGAATGCGTCCTACCGAAAATGTTTTTTCAAGATAGTGCACACTAAGTGGGAAAAAATCCGCATTTGGTTTTGCTTTTTTTGCAGCAACAACTGTACATAAAATTGTGGTATCACCATAAGTTACCATAACTGCGCCATCGGCTTGACGTGCTATTTTTCCTGTTTCAAGGACGAGCGGCAAACCAGCCCACGTCAATTCTTCACGGTGGATATTAAACATATTTGACATTAATTTCTCTTTTCATTCATTAAATTTATTCTCGCTCAATCAAGCAAACTCAGCATCTTAAAATCAAAAGACATAAAAGGAATAACTCAACCTTTTATTAAAAACTATCTTTGGATATCAAGATCCTGAATGAGTGCTTACCTAAAGCAAATTGATTATAATGCATAATATTGAATTTTACGAAGAAAAAGGTACATCCACAGAACGAATTAGACTGAGTGACTAAAACTTGATCCGATCTAGTGGCATGCTAAGGCTCAAAAGTACTTTTGCCGCAGTTTTTCCGATGGACTGTTTTATAAATGTTGTATCAACCTTGATGTGATGAAACAGATCTGCTTGGAAACCAAAGCTCGGCCCTTTTGTAAGACGTGACTCAGCATTCCTATTATAGGAGTAACCGCCAAATAGTTTTAGTTGCCGTAAAAAAGGGATCGCAAGCGCAAGCTTAGTATCACTTGCAAGAGATTGCTTTTCTCGTTGAAAACTATGCTGCGCATTATGTCCCCCTATATTTCTGGCATTTGATTTGAAATAAGATGCTGAAAAATTTGTTGACTGTGTCGAAACCTCGGTTGCAACACCGCTTCCCCGCGCAAGAAAAGGAATTTCAGAATTTTGAAATGCATCCATTCGAGCACTAAAATGATTCCCTATAAAAAAACGACTGAGAAAATTTTTAACAACAACAGGACTGTCGTAATAAACTGTGCTTTTGGATTCGTTCTTTGGTGACAAGTCCTTGTATTCGTAATCTTTTTTGCCTTTCCATGAATTAAATGTCTCGAATTTAACGTGGGCATGATCGACAAGTGTTACATTGTTATGAGAGTCAGTCTTTGAAAAGGGATCATTGGTTTTAGTTAGCTGTCGATCAACTTTGTCTGAATAAACTGTTGAGTCATGGCTTTGACTCGCACGCAAGGGTGAAAAATCTGAGAAACAAACACAGATAAAAAGAAGAACGATTCGCAGCATTTATCAGATATTCTGTGGGTTCATAAGCTCAGAATAAAAGCGCACTGGTTAACAGAATCTTAATATGAAAAAATATTTAGATAAAATTTACAAAATTCTAAAGGAAATAAGCATTTCTAATATGTGTCCGTCTATGGCGTATCTCAGGTAGATTTTCAAAAAGTGACGTGTAATTCTTTTCGAGGAGCACTAAGTAACACTCCCTGTGTGCCAGTAAATCAGCTAGCAAAAGTCTTTTCAAAACTCTAATTATTATCCGGCAATAATGATTTCAACTTTCGTCCTGAAACCTCTTGAATCACACCTGGCTTTAACCCGTCAAGCAAAAATGGGCCATAACTTAAGCGAATCAAGCGATTAACAGATAATCCAAGATGATTCATCACTTTACGAATCTCTCGGTTTTTTCCTTCAGTTAACGTAACCATAAGCCAAGTATTTCGTCCACCCTTCTCTGATGGATCGAAATCAACATCGATACTATCGTAATACATCCCTTCAATCGTTATTCCCTTTTTCAAGGCAAGCAATTGATTCACCGGCAACGTATCACCAAACACACGCACACGATAGCTACGCTTCCACGCTGTCTTGGGTGATTCAGCATAGTGCGCAAAACTACCCTGATTTGTAAGGACAATTAATCCTTCCGAATTCAAATCAAGACGACCTACAGACACAACATGCGGCAATCCAGCAGCTCTTGCTGCATCAAATACTGTTGGACGACCTTCTGGGTCACGATGTGTTGTAATCACACCTGGAGGCTTGTAATACAGCCAAATACGAAGACGATCAGGCAGCTCAACAGGCTTACGGTCAACTGTGATGCTATCTTTTTCTAAATCAACAAAGGTTGTTACTTCTGTTGCAGCCCTGCCATTAACCATGACACGACCAGATTGAATCAGAACCTCTGCCTGACGGCGTGATGCAACGCCACATTGGGCGAGAACTTTTGCAAGCCTCGTTCCAGTTTCTTTTGTTGTTTCTGTCATGAACGTGCCGATTCGATAAAGGTTTTAAAAAGATTAATATCGAGGTCACTCAATAAAAATTCGGGGTGCCACTGAACACCCATCACAAAAGGATGCTTTGTCGATTCAAATGCTTCAATAAGTGTATCGTCCGACAAGGCATTTGCCTTTAAGCCAGCCCCGAGGAGGTCAACTGCTTGATGATGCACACTGTTCACACCACATGTTTCCTTTGAAGAAAATGTAGATAATTTGGTACCGGGAACAAGTGTAACATTATGGGCCGTTAAAAAAGCGCGCATCTTAGGGCTATGATTAACAGCTGGGACATCTTGATTAATGACTACTTCAGGCAAATGCTGATGGAGTGTGCCGCCAAACACAACGTTCAACAACTGCATGCCTCCACAAATACCTAAAATAGGCTTTCCAGCAGCTAAAAACGCTTTACATAGGGCAATTTCAAATGCGGTACGAGAATTTTTGATAACAACGGTTGG
>CAIOTO010000040.1 GCA_903861255.1 uncultured Alphaproteobacteria bacterium
AGCGCCTATGATACTTTGTCTTAAGACACGGGAAAGTCGGTCGCTGCCAAACTTACACAATTAATATCAAGAGCATTTTTTTATCCAAAAACATCACAACATCCCCGCGTAGAAATACGATAGGGGGTTTTTTGTGTCTACGCGAAGGATTATTCTTTCCTGTTTTTGCAGCATCAAACCTTCTTCACATAAATGTATATTTTTTATTCCCCATTCCATAAAACTTCCCCCAATTAATAATAAATTTCCTATTTTCTGCTGGCATCCTCAATTTATTAATAGAATTTTAATAAAATAGTGTGAACATAAAGGTGGGCTACAAAAGAATGCGTAAATGTAATAACGCATCTAACACAATACGAGGTACGTAAACTTTGGATCGGGTCGCTTTATGACTAAAATAATTATTATTTGCGCAATTGCGTTTGTGGTTTTAGCAGGTGGTGTGGCCGCTATATTCTTAACACCTCTAAAAGATAAGATCTTTGGAGAAAACAAGGAAAAGGTCCAAGCGAAAAAAGAAGAGGAGAGCTTGAATAGCCTGATGGAAATAACATTTCTGCAGCTACCTGATGTTATTATTAATCTTAAAGCAACAAACTCCAAGCCTGGAACGTTAAAAGCTTCCTTTATTGTTGAGCTTGTAAAAGCAAAAGACAAAGAAACAGTGAATCACTTAAAACCCCTCATTATAGATCAATTTCAAACTTATTTAAGAGAGCTCGAGGTGAGCGATATACAAGGCTCTGTGGGACTTGAACGTGTCCGACAGGAACTTAAGAATCGTATTACAAATCTAGTGGCTCCCATCCAAATTCGTCAAGTTCTAATTAAAGAATTTCTCATACAGTAGGTGCGCGTATAATGCTTGATGATGATAACAACAACGAAGTCGTATCTGATGCTCCTGTGGAAGGCGGGTCGCTTGAGAAGGATGGTGGACAAAAGTCATCTTCTGAATCATCTAAAAATGAAACACAAATAGAAAATGAGAATGTCTCGCAAGTAGGTACGGGCCCAGTAGATTTTGACGCGTTACCAGACGATTTGCTAGCTAATATTCAAGGTGAGCTTCCGGAAGGAGCGATATCTATTTCTGATGTCGAATCAAGTTCTGAAGGCGCGCCACCAGTAAATTTTGACGCTCTTCCTGATGATTTGTTGGCCAATATCCAAGGTGAATTGCCTGATGAAAACAAGCTTAATGCTTCTTCTGATAGTGGAACGCAAATAAATTTTGATGCCCTTCCTGATGATCTTCTGCCAACATCCAAAGTGAAGGCACAATAGCTGCTGCGGATGCAGATTCAAGCTCTGAAGGCGCCCCGCCAGTAAACTTTGACGCTCTTCCTGATGATTTGTTATCGAATATACAAGGTGAATTGCCATCTGCTGCCGTAAAGACAGCTACACCACATGGGCCTCACGAGATTGCCCTAGACAGCGACATCGATGCATTGCTGTTTGGTGATGATTCTGCTAACGCTGGTTTGCAAGTTGACACAAACGATCTAGATTCTCTTTTAGAAGGTGCTGCAACAGCTAGCCTTTCTCGCAATGCACGACGAGGAATGGATGCAATTTTAAAGAAAACAATGATCTATTATGAACGCCTTCCCATGTTGGAAGTTGTTTTTGATCGCCTCATTCGGTTGCTTTCTACTAATTTGCGTAACTTTACGTCAGATAACGTTGAAATTCGCATGGATTCAACAAAATCAATGCGCTTTGGTGATTATCTAAATTCAATCCCATTACCAGCCATGCTTGGTGTGTTCAAGGCGAAGGAGTGGGACAACCAAGGACTAATCGTTGTTGATAGCACATTGATTTATTCTATAGTTGATGTGTTGCTCGGTGGACGCAATAGCAGTTCCGGAGGATTGGCTGGAGATGGTAGAACATATACGACGATTGAGTGTAATCTCATTGAAAAATTAATAGGCGTCTTTTTAGAAGACTTAGGTGCATCATTTGAACCTATTTGTCCTGTTGAATTTGTCTTTGAACGTCTTGAGCTTAATCCTAGTTTTGCGATGATTTCTCGTGCTTCTAATGCTGGTATACTAGTAAGGCTAGGCATTGAAATAGATGATCGCTATGGAAAGATATCTTTATTTTTGCCTTATTCAACAATTGAGCCTGTTCGTGAACTTCTTCTGCAGAATTTTATGGGTGAAAAATTCGGGCGCGATTCAATTTGGGAAGAGCATTTGGTTTCTGAGCTTAAGGAAACAGACGTTACCTTTGATATACATCTGATAACAGAAATGATGCGCCTATCTAGCATATTAAATTGGAAGGTTGGTGATAGTATTTATTTTTCATCAACACCGCAAACACTTGTTACTGCAAAAAGTGGAGACCACGCATTATTTCAAGGTGTGGTTGGACATAAAAATGGCCGCGTTGCTGTAAAAATACAAGATAATTTACTTGAACGAATGCTACATGGAGAAGGAAACGCAACATGATAAATCTTTTTTTTGATGTGTTGATGGTTGGATTGTTGATTGCAGCTATTATTTTTTGTTGGCGTTTAAATGGGCGTCTTAAAGCAATGCGGCAAATGGGTGCCGAACTGTCGCCATTTATGAAAAATATGACGAGTTGCCTAAGCCAAATTTCACAGTCTATCGATAAATTGAAACAAGTTGCTGATTTAGGTAATCAAGGCTTGAATGAACATATTCCGGTCGCAATCAGTCTAAAAGATGACTTTGATATTTTGTTGGAATATAGCGACAAAATGGCACGTCGTTTAGATGAAGTAATTGCAAAGGCACGTGAAGTTGATCAACGCTTGCAGCAAACGATGCATATTGCGGAGACAGCGCGTGTACATGATAGGCGAACAGAGCCCACACCACAAAGACCTGTTGATAAACCCCCGCGTGGTGATTCTGTGCATCAAGAGCCGTACACGAAAGATCGTTATAAAGACGAGCGTGAGAGTAGTGCATCTAAACGGCCATTTCCAATTCCTCCGTTGGAATTTGAGAAAGATGATGTTGATTTTTTTGTGCCGAGCCAGTTAAGGCAAATGGATCCTAACGGGAGAAAAATCGAAAAGAGCGAGGAGTTAAGCCAAAAGCAATCACAAGCAATTGAGCGTGGAATAATGGCAAAGCTTCGAGGTTTGCGTTAGAAGATGTATGTTGCACATTTTAAAAATCAAAGTTTAGGTAAGTGAGATGGCGATCCCAAAAGAATATCAGACACAAATGCAAGCAGATATAGTGCAAGAACGAGCTGA
>CAIOTO010000041.1 GCA_903861255.1 uncultured Alphaproteobacteria bacterium
ACATAGAGGTACTTGCTCATCCGCTTACTTTTAGATTACCAATTGGTGTGGCAATACAGTAGAGTCCAGGTTTTAATGTCATGATAATTTTTGATTGTTGGTTGTGTTCAGAGATTGGCATAAAAATTGCACAATCAAAAGGATAAAATAAATTTATGGTGATGTGTGCTTCTTGCTTATCATTTTACGAAAAAGCCCCGTCATTGCGAGGAGCAATTGCGCGACGTGGCAATCCATGTATTCAAGCAGCCCTGGATGGCCACACCCTTCGGGTTAGCCATGACGAAGGAAGCTTTCAATATGTTTATCAAATTTAGCGCATTCTTCCTTTTTGTATGTCAGATGCATGTTCTGGCGGCAAGTGGTATTGCCTCGTGCGAGACTTATATTCGCCAGCAAGAAAATTTTTATAATATCCCTCCACATTTGTTGAAATCTGTCTCTCTTATTGAATCGGGTCGCACAGTGAAGACAGGGCAACGTGTGGCTTGGCCTTGGACGATTAATGTGAACGGGAAGGGGTATGTGTATGAATCAAAGCAACAAGCTATTAATGCAGTGCGTAAGTTTCAAGGGCAGGGGGAAACCAGTATTGACGTAGGATGTATGCAGGTTAATTTAAAACATCATCCAACCGCATTTAGACATTTAGAAGACGCATTTGATCCCCAATTGAACGTAGCGTATGCTGCTCAATTTCTGAATAATCTAAAACGACAACTGGGCAGCTGGCGAACGGCTGTTGCGCATTATCATTCAGCATCACCGCAGTTTCATTATCCATATCGCGAGAAAATTCAAAAACAATGGGCTGTTTTGAGAAATTCAGCTGGAAACATGACGCCGATTTCCCATGACACAAGTTACACATCAAATTCAGCAGCAACATCTTTGCAGCACCCACTTATGCAACACACTAAGCATCAGCAAATGAAGACAGCGCAGCAAAATCAAGCACAACCAACAGTTATTGCTCCGCCAGGGAAGTTTTACTCGATAAATGGTACTGCACAAAAAGGCCATGGATCATATGCTAAAGTAAAATATCGTAAGTTTTATCATGTGTTACCGCAGAATCAGGCTGGCTTTTTCCCGGTTAAGTAAAATTCATTAATCACTCAGCGCGCCAAATTGAATAGCGCCACTTGGGTTGATCCATACAGGAATATTTGTTGTAAAAACAGAGACAGGTGTTTTAATTCCTAACGTAACAGTTTCTTGCAAATCGATTTTTTCTTGTAAGATCTCACGATTCATTTTTTCTGAATTTAAAACCCAAATGGCAAGCGATACGGGGTCTGCTACACGAATGCAGCCTGATGAGAGAGCACGAATGCCCTTGTTAAAAAGTAACGTGTCAGGCGTGCCATGCATATATATTGATTGGTCGTTTTGTAAGTTAAACTTAACAGCGCCAAGAGCATTTTTTTTGCCTGGTTGCTGCCGTACTTTATATGGAAAATAGGTGAGGGATACATCTTCCCAATTAATGTGACTTGATTCCATAAGTTCACCATTTGAATCATAGATAAGATAATCGCCGCGGTCTAAATACTCAGGGTCTGCAAGGACTTTAGATAGTTTATCTTTGACAAATATGCTGACTGGAACGCGCCAAGAGGGGTTTAATACAATGCTTTGTACGGGATATGTCCTGATTGGCGTTAGGCGGCTTTTACTGCCTACAATGACTGGCTGAGCAAGCTCAATTTGATCATCATTAATTGCAAGAAGATTAAATGTTGGTAAATTGACAATAATATAACGCGTGCCCCATTGAGGCTTTAGTTCATCAAATTGCACTAATGATTGTTGAATTGCTTTTGTGCGTACCGTAGGCGGCATATTGAGTTGGATGCACGTTTGCTGCCCTATAATGCCATCAAAATCAAGAGAATGACCTTTTTGAAAAGCCTTTATGCCGACCTCAAGTTCGTCATCAAATAAATATTCATCTGCTACGTGTTTGTTTTCGATGATTTTAAGAAGTATGAGTTGTTTTCTTATGATGCTGATAACAGGATCTTTATCGCCCTTTTTAAATGCTGTTTTTAGGCAGGTATATTGAGGCCAGTGTCGAGCTGCTTTTGTAAGTTTTTTGTAGAATTTTTCACTGTTAAGTAGTTTTTGTCTGATATCAGAAATCTTAATTTGACATTGAAAGTTTGGCTCTGATGGTGTCTCCGCTAGATTTTCTGTTGTTGATGCGTGTATACAGAAAGAACAAAAAAGAATGCAAAAAGCGAAAACAAAATTCATGAGCACATAGATTAAATAAGAAGCTTTGACCTTATGAAAGCATAAAAATTATTAAAAATATATTAGAATTATTGATATTTGGAGCTTGCTCTCATTTCTTTTAAGAATTTTTGAGCGTTGAAAAGCTTTTAAATGCAGATTCTCGTTTTAAAAATTATGCTTAATCCATGCGTTTAATTTTTTAAGCACTGGTAATTTAGTGCCTGAAAAAACATTCACTTGTTGGCTTTCAAAATCTTGAAACGCATATTGTAATAAACCAGAACACGTTGAAAAGCTAGGATCGTTAATGAGGTCAATTGTTCCTGATAACCCATTCGGGGTGCCAAGCCTTACTTGTCTACCAAAATATTGATTTGCCATATCGCGCATTCCTTGTAGTTGACTAACGCCGCCTGTAATCACAATGCGCTGGAAAGCAAGCGGGTCTATTTCGTGCGTTTGTACTTTTTTAAGAACGCATTCAAAAATTTCTTCAACACGTGATCTTATAATATGAATCAACATCCCTTTGGGAATTTGATGGCTATAGTCTTGTATTGATTCACCCATCTGCGCAACCATGATACTTTCACGATCATCGGTAGATGATTGAATAAGCGTACCATAGAGTGTCTTAAGTCGTTCTGCTTGTGCAAGAGGGGCTGCTAAACCGCGTGCGATATCATTTGTTATATTAGCGCCACCAATAGGAATTGTTGAAAGGCTTGTTAAATTGCCTTCGTAAAATGTTGCAATGGTTGTTTGTCCCGCACCAATATCGATTAGCGTAACACCAAGTTCCATTTCGTCTGCGACAAGGGTTGATAGGCCTGATGCGTATGGAGAGACAACGAAGCCAGTGATATCAAGGTGGCATCTGCCAATACATGAGGTTAGATTGCGAATCATGCCAGTAGGAGCCGTTACGATATGTAATGTCACAGATAGCCGTTGTCCAATCATGCCTATTGGGTCACGAATGCCATCGACATTATCAATTGTATAGCTAATAGGTAGAACATGCACAACTTGCTGGTCTGGAGCAATTGCCGCATTACGATTAAGTGTCAGCAATCGTTTGAGATGTGATTCGTCAACAGGGTGATTTGATAGTTGTAATTCAACTTTAATACGGTGTGATTTTACCCATCTTCCAGGGATGGCAACATATACACTATTAATATTTTGCCCTGCAGATTGTTCCGCAGCATGTACAGCATTTAAAATAGAATCTTCAAGTGCTTCAAGATCGATGATATTACCGCCGCGAAGACCTTTTGATAGTTGATACCCAATGCCTGTTACTTTTAAAGGGGCTTGATCTTGCTGTTTACTACCTATTGCGCGTCCTATAGCACAGCAAACTTTGCTTGTTCCAACATCGAGCGCGGCAAAAAGCTCACTTTTTGGTGTCGGCAATCGTTTGTTAAATAAGCTCATCTAAAGTAAATTCCTAATGTTATTGACGTAATTATAGTGGTTAATTTTAATAAAAAATAAATAGCGTGTGTATGAACGAGCAGAGTGTTATGTGTCAGGGTTATTTGACGTTTAAACTACGGAACATAAAAATAGCATATTTAGTAATAATTGACTATTAAAAGATTGATGGATTGATTTTTTAGTTGCGTAATAATTTATCATTTTACAAAAGTTAACCTTTTAGAAATTATTTTTCTGTTATCATTAAATTAAAGTTTTCAAGTATAGATTGCTAGCTTTTTTTGTTTGTTGTTTTGGCACGGAACTTGCACACATGTATTTGATTGGATAAGAAGGTAATATTAACGTGATTCTAGGTTTGCTGCTAAAAAGATATTTTTATAGTTTGTCGATCGTTGTGTTGGTTTATTCTGTATTGGCTGCCAGTTCAAATTCAATAATTGCGGCAACTACGGCGCCTGCACCAACAACGGCTCCATTGTTTCCATTGAAGCCTACAAATGTAGGTCAGCCAGTTCCAACGCCAATACCAACAATTGCACCGTCTGTGCCGAACTCCGCACCAACGATGGTTCCAGCATATGCGCCAACGATGGCGCCAATTCCAACACAAGTTCCCATTAACACTAATCCCACGATAGTATTGCCCCCACTTTTTAATACGCAAGCTTCAGTTCCAGGGGCAATTCCTCCTCCTACTTCTATTGGTGCAGTAGTGCCTTCGCCTATTATATCTATAGGTTCTTCTGTACCTGTTCCCACACCTGTTGGTGTTGCTGTGCCTATTCCTGTTTCAGTTTCACCTGCTCAACCAATTACTGTGTCTTTAACACCAACGGATAAGCCAGCAGCACCAACAGCAGAAAAGCCTGCACCTTCTCAAACATTGCCACCCGCCACACAAATTGTTGTTATCGATCCAGATTCAGTAACGCAGGAGACTGTTCATCCGGCGTCAAAAATGCCCAAACCACTTACGGTTGTGCAGGGAGAACAGAAGAGCCCTGTTGACTCACCATTATTATATGAAAATAAAGTTCTTAGCTTTGAAGCTGCACCTCCTTGTCCTGTAACACCACCAAGCTTATCGAGTCTCCCTAAACAGGAAAATATTGTAAGTAAGAGTCAAATAGAAAAACGAGAAGCAAGACGAGAGGCAAGACGAGAGGCAAGACGAGAGGCAAGACAAGAAGAAAAAGAGAAAAAGGAAGAGAAAAAGAAGGAAAAAAAGAAGAAAAAGAAGAAAAAGAAGAAAAAGAAAGGTAAGAAAGGTAAGAAAGGTAAAGAAGATAAAGAAGATAAAGAGGACAAAGAGGACAAAGAGGAGAAAAAAGCTGATGTAGCTGCTGAAGAGAAAGTCGATGCGAAAGGTGATGAATAGAGATGGTGGGGAGATGACAGATGAGCTCATTTATCCCATTAATACGATTCCATTCTCCGCACGCCAATATAAATACACTTCATCATCCCACTTTACATCGCGATCCGTAAGACGTAAAAGATTGGTCATCGCAGCTTGCACACGTTTTCCGGACTCAAGCTCTATATGATAAATTGACATATCACCTAAATAACCGATTTCACGTACAATACCTTTTGCACAGTTGCGTTTAGAAGAAGATTCGACTTTAAGAATGTCGGGTCTGTCTTCAACGGCAGTATTTTCTTCTTGAGTGGCTTCATTTTGATATTCTTCAGGTGGAATGGACGAAATCATGATTTTTTCAGGACGAATCGCAACAGACACCTGTGCACCAAGTGGCATCGCAGCTGTATGGGTGATATAGAGTTGGCCGCCCGCATCAGGTGCATCAATAACAACATGGTCTGGTTCGTCAGCAACAACAACACCATCAAATACATTCATCGTGCCGATAAATTCAGCAACATAACGTGAGTTTGGAAATTCATAGATATCGTGAGGAACACCTATTTGGCGGATACGACCTTCTTCCATGATCGCCATACGAGTTGACATGGTCATGGCTTCTTCTTGGTCATGGGTTACAACCACAAAGGTGACACCAACTTTTTCTTGAATGTTAACAAGTTCGAACTGGGTTTGTTCACGTAGTTTTTTATCAAGCGCCGCCATGGGTTCATCAAGCAATAAAAGCTTTGGTTGCTTTACAAGGCTACGCGCGAGTGCGACACGTTGTTTTTGCCCACCAGATAATTGATTTGGTTTTCGGTCGGCAAACGATGCCATTTGCACAAGATCGAGGACTTGATACACACGGTGTTCAATCTCAGGTGCTTCCATACGTTCTTGTTTAAGACCAAAGGCAATGTTTTGAGCAACGGTCATATGGGGGAATAAAGCATACGATTGAAACATCATATTCACAGGGCGTTTGTATGCTGGCCACTGCGTAATGTCGATTCCATCAATGAGAATGCGGCCAGAGGTTGGTTGTTCAAACCCCGCTAATATGCGAAGTAGTGTCGTTTTCCCGCAGCCAGATGCGCCAAGCAGTGAGAAAAGTTCCCCACGATAAATAGATAGATTAAGATTTTTAACCGCATATATATCGCCAAAGCTTTTGCTAATATTTTCAAGTTGAATGTATGGCTTGGCTGTTGGATCTTGCCAGAGTTCTAATTGAGCGTTTGTTTGGCGATTTTGCATGGATTTCTCTTTGGGTGTGTAGGCGAAAATTATTTACTGTAATTTAAGAGTAACTTCAACATTTTTTTGGAGTTAGAGCAACACATTTTTGCGCTAACTTTTCTTAGCTATGTCCCTCAGAAGTTCATATTTACATCCTTTTATCATGGAATCATCGCATTAATTGTTTCAAAATGTATGCCACTCGCTTTTTTGGCAGCCAATTGAGTAGGCGCGTTATTATTGAATAAAATAGAGACGGTTCTACGCGTTGTTTCCCTTTAAGCGTTTGATGAATCATATGTTTTGCAAGTTTTTCTGCGGACCATACAAAAGGAAGCTTGCCCTTTAACCCTTTGGTCGCGATGGGGCCCGGATATACAATTGAAAAACGAACCTTTGTGTTAATATAGCAAAGCTGTAAACTCTCAAATGCTTTTGCAATAGCTGCTTTTTATGCGGCATAGGCTGCACCACCAGGAGGCGCGAAAAAGGCATTAACGGAACTTGTAACAACAAAAGTTGTGTCGTGATGTGTTCCGGATCTACCCATGCGTGAACCCACGATAAAACGCCAAAATAGTTGATGGCCATGACTTTGTGGTGATGCATCAATTCAATTTTCAATGGATCTTCAAGTGCGTCGTCACCTGCAATACCTGCGTTTAGAAAAAAGAGGGTTGGGGCCTAGTTTTTTTCTTTAAGGGTGTTCGATACATCTTTGACGGATTCTTCCCTAGCGACATCACAAGGATATGCGATAAAGTTTTCGCCAAGCTCACGTGCTAATGCATTCAAGTTATCCGCTGAACGTGCTACACCAATAACAAGCCAGCCCTTTGAAATCATCTCACGCGATAGCGCTTTACCTATGCCAGATGATGCGCCTGTGATAAGACATGTTTGTTTGGTTTGAGTCATTTAGAGTCCTCTTTTTAATACTATTTCGTTTGTAACTCGATGCGTTTTCCAGCCCTTATTCGCCAGGGGTGGCCTGAAATCCCAAATTCTAAATCTGCTACACCATTTTTATTTGAAATTTTAATTAATTTCCCTTTGAGAAGTTGATTAAGAATCTCTAAGTATTGGTAAATCGTTTGTTTGTTAAATATAGTTGGATCGAAACACTGAACTAAAGTCAAATGAAGTCCAGCAGAGATATGTTTGCTACCAAGATGGATATTTTTATGCTCCTCAAAACTTAAAATCGCACTAAAAGTGATGTTTTTTTCATTTTCGTAGACTTTAATTTCTTCAATTTTGAATCTCCAATCGGGCTTGATAATAGACTGATATTTTTTGACTACATCCTCTATGGCGACGGGATATTTACAATTTTTGAAAAGCACTGGGCATACTTGTTTAAGAGCTTCAGAATCACAAAATCCTCTCGGACTTGTATACAATAATGTTGCATGCATTTCCTCACCCACATCGGGTCTACTTTTTTAAGTATAGTGATCGATTTGAATATAATCATTCTCATTCTTTATAAGGATTTTTGCATTATTATCGCCTGAATCCTTTGTAATGGGCAGCACTGATTTTAAAGCATCCTTAGTTAATGCATTGATTTCGTTAAGCCCAATATAATCAGCACCGCTAACCTCTTCAAAATGAATTTTTCCGCCAATTTTCCATGATGATTCTGTGATTGGGTTGATGTTAGATTTGTCTGATAATTCAGTGCATGCTGTAAATAAGGCAACACATAAAAATAACGTGGTTTTCGCGTATGAAATAGTTATGTGATTAATATTTTTGAGCATCGCAATCTCTACAATTTCTTTGCAAATACTTCATAATAATGATCAGATGTGCCCGATTTTGCATCAGGTGTTTTGACCTCATTAAACGTTATGATTTCAAAATCACTAAATAACCTTAACGTTTGCTCTTTCGTATGGAATGTCATATTTTCCCGGTCACTTTCTTTAAACGTGGTAAATCCTGGATCAAATGTATTGCCGATAAAATACCCGCCTTTTTCAATTTTGCTCACAATTTTCCCCCAAAATTCATTGAAATGATCAGGGCGACAAAAGGCTAACGTAAAACTGGCGACCACAACATTGAATGTTGGCAAAACGCTAAAATCAATCTTTTCAAAATCGCTTACAACTGTTTTTATGTTCTTTGTGTAATCAGCAAACTCCGGACGTTTTAACATCAAATCAAAGGCAACTTTTTGATTATCGATAGCGGTTACCTGATAGCCAGCTTTAAGTAACAAAAGCAATTCATGACCAACTCCTGCGCCAAGATCCAGCGCATTATTTTGAGGAGCATTAGGTTTTGGAATTTCTTTTAAGTAACGTACAACAAACTCACGTGCGGGCTTATTCAGCTTATTTTTAAACCATACTTCCCAGGGATTGGGTTTTAAAAATAGGGCCGTGCCCCCACAAATTAATAGGCAGCCAATTAAGAAAATGGCTATTTTGGATTTACTGTTCATTGTGATGTTCCTTAAGAAAAGATGGCTGTGAGTAAAACAATTTGCTTAGGCATTAGTGATATGATGGTCTGCAGTATTCTACTTACGATTCAATCGAATATTGATCCATGCTTTCGTACGTTCTCGATCAAATTTCAGACTTGCATCACTGGTTTGAGGTGCATCTAAACGTAGTTTTTTCATGACATCTGGTTTTGGATAAATCGCTTTATTATTTTTGATATCCTTATCAACCATAGGCAGCGCCGCGTCAATAACGGTTGGTAGTTTTGTTTTATTCGTAATTTTTGCACTAATTTCAGGGCGCAGTAAGAAATTGATGAATTTATGCGCATTAATTGGGTGGGGAGAACCCACAGGAATCGCCATGCAATCGATCCATAATGTTGTGCCTTCTTTGGGGACCACATAAACAATATTACGACCAAGTTCTTTTGCATCTTCCTCTGCTTGTTGTGCCTCTCCTGACCATGCTTGCGCGACACACACATCACCCAAAACAAGATCATTCATAAAGCGTGCAGATGTAAATCGTTTAATTGACGGGCGTAGTTTGAGTAAATGCTCTGTTGTGAGTTTTAAATCCTCCGCTGTTTCGCTGTTTGATGGACGGCCTAAGTAAGCAAGCGTAAGCGGCATCACATCAATCGCTTCTTCTAGAAAGCTAACTCCGCAACTTTTAAGTTTTTTGAGATTTTCAGAATTAAAAAGAATATCGTAGCTTTCAAGATCTACATTTGGCAGTCGCGCCATCACTTTATCTTTGTCAAAAGCAATGCCAAGCGTTCCCCAATAGTAGGGAATTGCATAGGCCATACCTGGATCAACAGTATTCATGTGTGCCGTGATGGTTTTATTAAAGCCCTTAAAATTAGTGAGCAGTTCTTTGTTGAGTGGTTGATAAATACCCACTTTGATTTGGCGCGACACATAAGGCGTAGCCGTTGGAAATACAACGTCGTAACCAGAATTGCTAGCAAGTAATTTTGCCTCTAACACTTCATTATTATCATACACATCATAGCGAACGTGAATGCCAGTTTCTTTTTCAAATTCGTGTAGAATTTCGGCTGGGATCATGCCGTACCAGTCATATACATTAACAAATGCTTCTTCTTGATTTTTTTGTTTTGAGAAAATGAAATAGATGGAAAAAATACAAAATGCGAGAATGACAATTCCTTTGAAAAGATGTATGACTTTATTTTTCATTTGTTAGTTACCTGATTTAGTTGGCACATGAAGGTTGAGCCACGACACTATTTTACTTGTATATTCAGCATACCATTGATCAACGGTGTAGCTGCCAAGATTTGTATCAACGATATCAAGTAGTGGGCCTGTTTTAAAGATATAATTGTAGATTCGCGGAATTAAACTATGCTTGCCAAAATTCTTGATGGTTGCCGCAAAATATGCCTCGTCTGAAAACGCACTATGCTCTACATGTTGGAGCTGTATCCCTAAACATGTGCTGGGTTGGATAACCCGTTTCAATAGATTTGGTACCAACGGAATAGCTGCCAGTCGAGGAGGGAAGGGTGATGGAGGTAGCTTTTGCAAGCGGAGAAAGCGATAGAATGAGCAGGAATAAAATGTGGATATGTTTCATGAAATTTTCTTTTAGGATCTTTCTGTTGTATACGATTCATAAGAAGAGTAAATAGTGTCTTGTGTGAGGCGTCTGCAAGATACGGCGCAATATGGGTTCCTAAATGATTTGTATCTTAAACTTTTGAATGGATATGAAGGCCTCCTACATAATAATCCACAGAATTTTTATCTCGCCAATTAACGTTACCTTCTCGCAGTATGCGCCCAAAGGCAGTTAATGTAACGTATTCCTCTCTGGTGTAAGGCTGTTCAATTATGAAAGCGGGCTCTTGTGAATGAAGATTTGTCATTTGCATCAAGTTCCAAATAATATACAGATCCACGACGAGGTCTAAATGGTTATTCATGTAATTGTCACCAAGAACAGTACCCACCAGCCAAGCAGTTTTTACGTATTCTCGATCTAATGGGTATGCTTCCAGTAAATCTGTCTGGCAGCGATTTAATCCTGTTTTTAATGAAGGGATACGATTTCTGAAATCCTTGACACCTTCTTGAAAGCGCGTGGTGAAGGGAATAGCAAGATAAGTATCCATTTTCTCAGGTGTTGATGACGTTACTGCGTCCCATCCTTGGGTTAATAAATCAATTTCGAATTGCTGTAAGGAAGTCACGTCTGTTTCCTTTTTGAGTTCCTTTCGAGAAACCATACCAATAGACAAAATATCATGCTGCTTACCTTCTATCAATTGAGACTCAATTTTTTTGACTTTTATTTTTTCAAGGGGCAAAGAATAAAGCGTAAAGAGCCGAATTAGAAAAGCTAAAAGCAAATTCTCATTAAAACAGAGTGACACCCAAACAATAACAGCGTCACATTCTGTCATAACCTTTTGAAAAGTGTTGCTTGTGAGAGGTATAGGAGGCGTATTGCTATCTTTTCTATAGTGAAATAGAGGTGTTTCCCAAATTTCGATTTCATCAACACTCTCAAAGTGTTGGTATATTTCTTGAAGATTTTTTTGAGAATTTGCCTCATATTCTTCGTAGGTTTTGAAGTCTTGGATGCGTCCCTCAAAAGTATGACCAAAGGCTAATGTTGGTTTAAAGCCTTCTGCAAATAAAGAGCCTGCTGCACTGAGTCCATAACATACATGTAAAGATCTCGTCATTTAAATCCTTGTCAGAGCTGTTCATCATGGGTCTAACTGTTTTTATATAAGAACCTATCTTGCACGTGTAAATCAATATTTTAATGAAACGACCTACAAGAAATTAGTCTTAGTCTCTGTTAATTGAGCCCTTTGATTACGCCTTTTGATAAGATCACTCAAATAAGATGAAATATTCAATTGTTGATTGTTAGCAGCAATATGTTGCGCATCTAAACGAGGGTCTATGTTAAATGTAGGTGTATTTGTATGTTTTGGCGTAAATTTGATGGGAAAAAGACACGTGACAAATGAAGAAATCATTGCTGTTTCAAACAAAACCTGAAATATATCAATATCAGCACTTTTTAATATTAAGTTTTTGCAAGTATCAATCGCAATTAGCAGCATGACGCAGTTAGAATAATATTTATGGATTTTTATGCAACATATGACGCTTCTGTGGTTAGTGAAGCTCCGCCCCTTGACAAAGAGAGAAGTGTTGTTTTGTTATAAGAAATGGCTCTGTTCATAGATTTATCTCACCTCATTTTTTTGCAAGAATTTCTTAATGTCTCCACGAATATTTTGCCAAAAGGCATCAATATCGCTGTATTTTTGAAGCCCACGCACGAGCGATGACCCATAAAGATAAACGCCCAAAAGATCAGACCCTAAGATTATTTTCAATAATTCAAGGCTATCGTTTAGTTGTTGCTGCATTTCAGGGGTAAATTTATGTGATTGAAACATTTGCATAAGGTTTGTTCAGCTTTTGTCATTGGGCATTTTTAAGGGCATTTAATAGGAATTATTATGCACTGTATGTAAACAAATTTTATTAATAAACACGTGATATTTTTTCTGGTGCATAACTCATTATTTAGAGCGTTTAATTACGATAAATTTACAAATAAAGCGTTCAATAATTAACGCAATAATGGTAACGCCAATTATACCCAGCATGGCATAGGCAATAGGGTGTTTGTAAGCAAGTTTAACCATCCAGAGTGCCCAATCAGGTGTAGTAAGCAGCGCGCTGTTAAAGACATTGGGCAGATTCATTTTTTCGCCAGCAACTGGATTGCGCGCGCCTAAATAGTAAAAATCATAGCCAAACTTGGAACAAATCAATAGGATTACGATGGCGCCTAAAATGCCAAGATGTGATCGTGCAAGTCGGTAGCTAAATTTGATACCAAGTTGCGAGCCTATGGCGCTACCAAATAAAAGGGTGATAGCAAGTAGCCAGTCACTTGGGTATTGGCTGAATCCATGTGCAATTGTAACGGCAATAGAAATAGCAAAAGCAGCAAGTAATGTCGTGCCTGCAACAACGGGACTTGATCGGCCGATTAGATAATAGACAATTGGCATCATGAATAAGCTGTTTCCGCCGCCAAGCGTTGATGTTAACAATCCTGTTGCGATACCAACACAAATAGGAATAATTATACTCATTTCAACGCGCGCACGAGTGAAAATACGGTGGTAAGGGAAATAAATCATCCAGTGACGCATCATAACTGAGCGTGCTGTTTTTTGGGGATGTGTTAATAAACGTATGTTTTGATAGAGCATCATGCTGCCAAGCGTACCTAACACAAAAAGATAGGCAATTGTTAGCTTTTCGGCGGCTGTGATATTTGTTGCCACCACTTCAAGTAAGAAAATTTCACCACAAGCACCGATGATGCCACCAATAAATAAATACCAAGCGAGTGCAAAATCAACGTCACGCTGCCGCCAATAGCTCATAAAACCGATCAGATTTGTGCCGATGGCATTATTAAGTTGAGAGGCGACCGCAATCATAGGGGGAATGCCAACCATCACTAATAATGGTGTCACAATAACACCGCTTCCAATGCCCAGCATTCCGGCGACAGCGCCCCCTATTACCCCAATCGTAAGTATAACGATGGGATTC
>CAIOTO010000042.1 GCA_903861255.1 uncultured Alphaproteobacteria bacterium
AATACTCAGGAAAATACGGACATATTTTAACAGAAATCACAAAAGCACAACGGGAAATTTTAATGGCGCTCAAGGTTGAGGTCACGCAGAAAACGTAATCCTAGTTACAATTTATCCGGGAATTTAGGTTATATATGGTGCATTGTCTGATAGTTATGGACGTAGGCCCATAATGATCATTGGTAATGCGTTTATGCTTGTTGGCGCAATAGGATGCGTTTGGTCGCCATCGATTGAGGTATTACTAGTAGCACGTTTTATCCAGGGAATTGGTGCAAGCACATCTGCAGTAATTGCGGTAGCTATGATTGCTGACACGTATCAAGGCGCCGAGGTTATTAAGAGAATTGGAATTATGAACTCCGCCTTGACAGTTTTTATGTCAGTCGCACCAATTGCTGGTAGTTTTATTAATCAGGCTATTGGCTGGCGTGGAAACTATGCGGTTGTGGCCTCATTATCACTTTTATCGTGGCTTCTTTTGGTGTTCTTCTTGCCTGAAACACGCCAAGAACGTTCAACTTTTTCAATTAAGAAATTGACAAAGGATTATAAAACTTTGTTTTGCAGTAAAACATTTGTGCAGGCATCGAGTGTACCAAGCCTTTTGTGCGCAGCGTATATGACATTTATTGCATGTGCTGCGTTTTTATATACAAAAACGTATGGATTATCATTGAATGGTTATGCTCTGCATCAAGGCTTGATCATTGGTGGCTTTGCCGTCATGAGCCTTTTCGCAGGTGGTTTAATGGAACGTTTTGGAAAACGCAAAAGCATTGCTATTGGTATGGTGTTATTTGCAATAGGAACGCTTAGTGTTTTGTTCTTAGGTTTGGTGGGCACTCATATTGCGTCACTTGTTACACTCAGCATGATGTTGGTTGCCATTGGTGATGCGATTGTGTATGCCATTATTTTTACACTGTCACTTGAGATTTTCCCAGATATGAAAGGCGTGGCATCATCTGCAATTATGTCTGTACGGGCGCTTCTCGTTTGTGCTTTTGTGGGATTAATGGGCAGCGTATATAATGATGAACTTATTTCGTATGCATGGGTTTGCTTGATCATTTTTGTGCCAACCTGTTGGTGTGTGTTTAAGTTATTTCAATCTGGTTTCTTGGACGAAGCCGTATCTGAACTAACGGATAAAGAAGCAAAAGCTTCGTGATATCCGAATCTTATACAAGCGAAGAATTGCTCAAGCGCAAGCTGATGTACCAATGTCGGTACCGTGGTACGTGTGAACTTGATGTGATTCTTCGTAACTTTGTAGCAGAGGGCAGGGATGTGCATATTACAGACTGGCCTTTGTTTGAACAGTTTTTAAATCAACCAGAACCCATTTTAACTGATTGGTTGGTTAATGGCCACGTAGCGCCGCAGGAGTATCAGGCTTTTGTTGAGTTGATTAGGAATTAATGTATTGCCGTCTGCCGTCATGGCGAGCAACAAAGTTGCGCGGCCATCCAGGTGAAGCTTTCTACCCATTCACATTTGTTGATTTATGTGTTTTTTTCTGGATGGCCACGCCTGCTACACAGGCTCGCCATGACGAATTGAATCTTCTGTTACAAATCATTCATCTCTGGGCGACCAAGTGATACATAATTTAATCCAGAAACTTCCGTGATTTTATAAATATTACGAAGGTCAATCAGCAATGGCAAAAACCCTTTTGGTGTTGCAAGGTTTGTTTTAATTTCGTTTAAATCAATGCCGCGGAATTCATTCCATTCCGTTAGAATAACAAGTGCGTCTGCACCTTTAAGTGCTTCGCGCGCACTTGCTGCAAAAGTAACTTCATTCTCCCAAGTCACGCCTTGAATAGCTAAATGAGGCAGGTATTCTGAATCCTTGTAATACAGAGGGTCATAAATAACAACGTCGACACCTTGTTTTATAAGCTCTGGGATAATCACTAAGCTTGCGGCATCGCGCATATCATCGGTATTTGGTTTAAATGTAATGCCCAAAACAGCAACACGTGGTTTTGACAAATTTCGTTCAGTAAGCTTAGCAATAATACGATTCGCCATATTCACTTTACGTTGCGCGTTCGCATCAATCACAGCATCAATGATTGTGCAGGGTGATTCAAGTTGATGTGCTGTACGTGACAATGCAAGCGTATCTTTTGGAAAGCATGACCCACCATAACCTGGACTAACATTAAGGAATTTGCGACCGATCCGATTATCAAGCCCCATACCTTTGGCAAGCTCTTGCACATCTGCGCCGGCCTTTTCACATAAATCAGCCATTTGATTGATGAATGCAATCTTAAGCGCTAAAAACCCGTTGGCTGCATATTTAATTAGTTCTGAGGTGGGCTTATTTGTAAATAAAATGGGGGTTTCAATCAGATACAACGGACGATACAAACGTTGCATCACTTCGCGTGCCTTTTGACTGTCTGTGCCAATAACAACACGATCAGGACGCATGAAATCTTGAATAGCCGATCCTTCACGTAAAAATTCTGGATTTGATGCAACATCAAAATCAACACCCTCGACCAAATCGGGACGTTCTTTCCTAATAATGGCGGCAACTTCTTCGCCTGTGCCAACGGGAACTGTAGATTTAGTGACAATGACGGTATAGCCATTGATAGCGGCTGCAATATCTTTTGCTGCTTGATATACATAGGAAAGATCCGCATGACCATCGCCGCGTCTAGATGGCGTGCCCACAGCGATCATCACTATATCTGATGTGCTTACAGATTCATTCAGTTCGGTTGTGAAGGTAAGGCGCTTGCTTTTAACGCCTTGAGAGACAAGTGAATCCAGGCCAGGCTCATAAATGGGGATAATTCCCAAATTGAGCGATTTGATTTTGTTTTCATCTTTATCCATGCAGACAACATCGAAACCAAATTCAGCAAAGCATGCGCCTGTGACAAGGCCTACATAGCCTGCACCAATCATTGTTATTTTCATATGTTATCTCGGATTATAATTATCTACGTATCGTTTTAGCATAGGAACGAGGTGTGCGTAAACGTTTTCGTCTTGGCAAGCAAAGGCAATGTTGGCTTCAAGCCATCCTCTTTTCGTACCGCAATCGAATCGTTCGCCTTCATAAGTATAGCCAGTCAGTGGTGTGTTAGGCAGCATACGTTGTATTGCATCGGTCAGCTGAATTTCTGATCCTGCGCCAGCTGGTTGATTGCTTAATGTATCCAAAATTTCGTGTTTTAAAATATAGCGTCCAATAACAGCTGAACGTGAGGGTGCTTTGTCAATGGCCGGTTTTTCAACAACATTGGATGCGCGGATTTTGCGGCCATTTTCATCTTGAATAGTCAAAATACCATAGCGTGAGACATGATCTGGTTCGACAACCATTGTTGCGACCATATTTCCATCTTCGGCGTTATAGGCATCTGTCATTTGTTTGAGGCATGGCGTTTTGCTTAAGATTAAGTCGTCAGCCAATATAACGGCAAAGGATTCTTCCTCAATTAGGTGGCGCGCGCATAAGATAGCATGCCCAAGTCCAAGTGGGGCAGGCTGGCGTACATATACAGCTTGACTCGGCTCAAGTGAATTCGATACTATTTTATCAAGAAGGTCGTATTTTTCGCGATTAGCAAGCGTTTGTTCTAATAATTGCAAGCGATCAAAATGGTCTTCAATGGCGCTTTTTCCTTGTGACGTTACAAAGATAAAACGTTCTACGCCTGCTGCTTTTGCTTCTTCAACGGCATATTGAATCAGTGGCTTATCAACAACGATAAGCATTTCTTTGGGGATTGATTTTGTCGCAGGAAGAAAGCGGCTGCCCAAGCCAGCAACTGGCAAAATACACGTCTTAACCATTATATCCTTTTCCCATTTTTTATGGGATTTGAGTGCTTAGATTTGCGTACATTTAAAACGATAAAAATTCGTGGGTCAAGTCTGTTAAGTAAAAGCTGTTAAGTATTTGTGTGGTTTTCACCATCTTTGCTTGGTGGGGGCTGGTGTTAGCGACAGAGTGCGCATTAAGTCGTATTGATATTTAAAATCGACTGGGTGATAATTAGATAATATTGGGTGCGAATTAGGTAATATGTTCATGTTAAACCTTTCAAAAATTATAATTACACCAGAGATTCTGTCGCTGGTCAGTGAAATTGATGAATTTAAAGGTGCATGGCAGCTTCATGGACGCATGGCACCTGAACGATTAAAGACGTTAGGCCTTGCAGCAAAAATTGAAAGTATTGGCGCATCAACACGCCTTGATGGATCAAAATTGTTAGATTCGGACATTGCGCAGCTATTACCTAATTCAGAAAAATACTCCTCACAAGACGAGCGTGATGCCTTTGCTTATGCGGTTGCGTATGAGGGGCTTATTCAAAAGGGTCACACACTTCCGTTTTCAGAGGTTTGTATAAAACAACTGTATGACTGGCTAACGCATGCAGATGAAAACCAAGATGATTTGACAAAGGAAAAATCCCTCTCACAGACTGATGAAGCCTTTGATGCACCTTGGAAGAACCTGAATATTACGTTTGCTAAAACAAAGCTTTTTGCGACAACGACACCCTTTGAAATGCCAGAGAAATTGACGGAGATTGTCTTCTGGACAGAAACGCAGCTTGCACAAAAAACAATTCATCCGCTCTTGATTGTTGGTGTTTTTATGGCTGTGTTTTTGAATCTTCGACCTTTTCACGAGATTGATGGCCGTCTGTCACGCATTTTGATAATGTTCCTGTTGTTAAAAGCAGGGTATGTATATGTTCCTTATAGTTCGTTTGAACGTATTGTCGAGCGAAACAAAGAATATTATCAGCTCGCGTTAGATAGAACGTGCGAAAGCATTCAATCAAACACACCTGATTTTGATATATGGTTGACATTCTTTTTAAAGATAATGCAAACGCAAAAACGGAATCTTGAACACAAAGTTTCACGTGACAATAAGCACCGCGAACATTTGTCGGAACTTGATAATCAGATTTTGGAGGCCATTAGCACACATGAAAAATTGAGCATTATGAAAATTGGAAATCTGACAGGTGCCAACCGAAATACCCTAAAAAAGCATTTGGCATTTTTAGTTGATCAATCGTATATTGTACGTTTTGGAAAAGCGCGGGCGACGTGGTATGTATTGTCATGAAAATATAAAAATGTCATTAAGACACAATTTTGTTTCCTGACGCATAAAACGACTTTATCTCATTCACAACAGCATCAACACCCTCCGTTGATATATCAAAATGCGTGACAAGGCGAATTAAGCCGTGTTTGTTTGGTGCTTTTGGTAATACGATTCCCTTTTGTGCCAAATAAGGTTGTAGCGCATCATAATTCTCTGGTGTTTCAATGAATAGCATATTGGTGTGCAATGAATTTGGCGTTACGGTGATTTCATTGGTCATGGATAGCCCTTTGGCCAACCTTTGTGCATTTTCATGATCTTGCTTTATCCGTTCCAAATCGTATAAAGCACATTAATACCTGGTATTTATTCTGCTGACTTTCAATGGGTTAGTGCGTATACTATTTTCTGATGACTTAACATTAAATTGAAACTATCGTATGAAACAGTTCTCCCTTTTTCTCCTGTTCCTTTTAACGGGAATCCCTTTTGTATATTCAGCTAAAGCACCAGCAATTATCGAAATAACGCGTGGGCAGGTGCAGCCTGATCCGGTTGCCGTTATTGATTTTTTAAATGCTGCTGATAAAGATGCCTCGGCTGCAGGTGTGAATGTTTCTGATGTGATTACAAATGATCTTTATAATTGTGGATTGTTTGCGCCTATTGCAAAAACAGATTTTGTCCAGCCCGCAGATGATGTTCAGGCTAAAGGTGTTAGCTTTGAGCAATGGCAGAAAACAAAAGCACGTTTTATTATAACTGGGAAGGTTGTGCTTGATTCAAGCTCAACAATGACCGTTGAATTTCGTGTGTACGACGTACTTGATAAAAAACAGATATTGGCAAAATCAGTGAGTGGTGATCGCAAAAAGTGGCGCCGTCTTGCACACGCAGTCGCTGATCTGATGTATTCTCGCATAACGAATGAATCCGGTTTCTTCAATACACAAATTGTATACTCAGAGCCTGTTGTTAAAGGGAAAAAAAGCGCAAAACGTCTTATGCGTATGGATTATGATGGGCATGGTGTTACGCCTATTACTGATTCAAAAAGTTTAGCCATGACACCTAGATATTCTCCGTCAGGACAAGATATTGCGTATCTTAGAATTAATAATAGTTCAGCGGAGGTCTTTCTTATAAACCTAAAGAATAATCACCAACAAAAACTTGGCAAGTTTGAGGGTATGAGTTTTGCTCCTCGTTTTGCACCTGACGTAAGTTCTATTGTCATGAGTTTGACCAAGGGTGGTAGTTCTGCAATTTACACGATGAATCTTAAGTCAAAGAAAATGACGCGCCTCACAGATCATGTCAGCATTGACACGTCGCCATGTTATTCACCCGATGGTACGCAAATTGTTTTTACCTCTGACCGCAGTGGCAGAGAAAAAATATATATTATGAACACCATGGGAACAGACGTTCGTCGTATTAGCTTTGGTGATGGTAAATATTCACAACCCGTTTGGTCGCCGCGCGGCGATTTAATCGCATTTACAAAGCAAGAATTTGGTGAAGGTGGAGGCTTTTTCATTGGAGTAATGGCGCCGGATGGTACGGGAGAGCGCATGATTTCTAACGGGTGGTTGGTCGAAGCACCATGCTGGTCAGCGAATGGACGTTATTTATTGTTTGCAAAACAGAATTCCGTAAAGGATAAGAGCTCTTTGTACATGGTGGATATGACGGGTTATAATTTAAGACCCATTAATACGCCAAAAGAAGCTGAAGATGGTGCGTGGTCACCTTTGTTGCAATAAATCATCCGAATTCCCAATGTTATATTTTTGACACATATTTTTTTTAACATTTAGCATTGCATTAATTAGAATTGTATAACGCTTTAAAACTGCTACGTTACACATAATATAACAGGATAAAAAACACTTCTTATGAAATTTTACTGGTTCTTAATTCAATTTATTTTTGTGCTTTGCACAGTCTTGCATGCAGCCACAATATCTCCATCACAAAGCACGTCCCAAGTGGCCGCCGCCAATGAGAATGCCGTTAGTGTGCCCGTAAAAAATGATAAGGATAGTTTTCGTCCAATTCCATTTAGCGCAAAATACAAGATAACACTTGATAATGCTTCACATTTTGACGAGGGCATTAACAAAGTTAATGGAACGTTAGAAATGACTGTTAGAGAAACAGACAAAGATGATGTTCGTGTATGGACGACTGAGCAAAAATCAACACTTTATATTTATTACAAAGGTAAGGCTGTTGCTGATAAGTATGAATTGACTATTGCAAGTTGCGAGTCTAAAGACGGACAAAGTTATGAGTTTTATGTAAGATCTATTGTAAATGATACGCAAGACGAAATGATTTTTAAAGGCGAGGGAAAATTGCCTGACGGAAAACAAGGTTATATTCAACTTAAACAAAATGGAGTTGAGGAAGAGGAATCTAAAATAGTAACGTTACCTGTGGATACTCTATTTCCTCTAAAGCATATGCATATGCTTATCGAAGAAGCATTGAAAGGAAATATGACCGTTGGTCAGAAGAAGATATTTGATGGTTCAAGTGATGCGCAAGAAGTAGTGGAAGCTGATGCTTACATAACGCCAAAGAATAATTATAAAATGAATGTGAACACAGATTCCAAAACAACAGATCCAGTCGAGATCGAGTTTGCGCAACGCCTTAAAAATGCGAAAGCGTGGCAAATTAAGATGAACGTGTTTGCCCTTGGTAGCCGCGATGATTCAGATCCTGATTATACATATACGCAAACAGTTAATAGTTTAGGCGTTCCTGTGTCGATGAAAATTATTCACTCAGATCCTGAATTTACGGTTGATATCGTGATGACAGATTTTAGTAAAACACCTCTGTCAAATGGTTCGACTTTTGCGACCACATCTGAACCAGTTGCATCTAAAGAGACTTTGGCGCCAGCAGCCTAAAACATTAAAAGGATTTCATTTTCATGACAGCCGCTTATATCACAACGCCAATTTATTATGTAAATGATAAGCCACATATTGGGCATGCCTATACAACACTTGCATGTGATACGCTGGCACGTTTTTGGCGACTTCAAGGTAAAGATGTAAAGTTTTTAACTGGAACTGATGAGCATGGTCAGAAAGTTGAAAAGGCCGCAGCTGCAGCTAATCTGACTCCTCAGGATTTTGTTGATACTGTGTCGCAAACATTTCGTGATTTAGTCGCGAAAATGGACGTCACGAATGATGATTTTATTCGGACCACAGAGCCGCGTCATATTAAGGCTGCTCAAGCATTATGGACGCGTTTAATCGATAGTGGCGCTATTTATTTAGGTGAATATTCAGGCTGGTACGCGGTTCGCGACGAGGCTTTTTATGCGGAATCTGAAATTGTGGATGGCAAGGCGCCAACAGGTGCAGATGTTGAATGGGTGATTGAGCCAAGTTACTTTTTTAAACTTTCGGCATACCAAGATCAATTGCTTGCCTATTACAAAGCGCATCCAGATTTTATCGCGCCAGAATCAAGGCGCAATGAAGTGGCTCGTTTTGTTGAAGGCGGTTTATTTGATTTATCGATATCACGCACAAGTTTTAAATGGGGCGTGCCTGTACCAGGTGATGATAAGCACATTATGTATGTTTGGCTGGACGCGCTTACCAATTATATAACAGCACTTGGCTACCCAGATGAAGAAAATTCCGATTTCAAGGCATTTTGGCCAGAGGCCATTCATGTAGTCGGAAAAGACATTTTACGTTTTCACGCCGTCTATTGGCCTGCTTTTTTAATGGCTGCTGGATTGCCCTTACCGCGTCAAGTCTTCGCCCATGGATGGTGGACAAATGAAGGTGTGAAAATATCAAAGTCATTGGGTAATACGATTGACCCGATAGAATTAATTGATACATTTGGCATTGATGCTGTTCGTTATTTTTTAATTCGTGAAGTATCTTTTGGTCAAGATGGCGATTTCTCACGTCAAGCATTGATCAATCGTTTGAACAGTGATTTAGCAAATGCCTATGGGAATCTTGTGCAACGTGTTTTATCGTTTATTTATAAAAATGGTGATGCAATTGTTCCTTCACCAGGGGATTTAACAGCAGATGATTCCGCATTTTTAAATTTACCAAAACAATTTTTACCAACCATAAATGAGATGCAAATTAGTAGATATGCAGAAGGCGTCTGGGCCTTAATCGCAAAAGCAAATCAGTATGTTGATGAACATAAGCCATGGGGACTAAAAAAAACAGATCCTGAACGTATGAATACTGTTTTATATGTGCTTGCTGACTTTATTCGCCAAATTGCAATTCTAACCCAGCCTTTGTTGCCCGTTGCAAGTGCCAAAATTTTAGATCAATTAGCTGTATCCGAGGATGACCGTTTGTTTAGTGCGCTCGATAAACAACTTTTGCCTGGGACAAAATTACCAGAGCCCATAGGCGTCTTTCCGCGGGTTTAAATATATTTCGTTTTTCCCAATTGTTTTATTTTGCTTTCCTGAGACTGAAAAATCATTATAATGATTACAAAGTAATTAAAATTTGTAATGTGTATGAAACTAGGCGTTTTAAAAGAAACTTACCAACATGAAAAGCGTGTTGGCTTAACCCCGGATATTGCGAAGAAAATTTGCGAACTTGGTTTTTCTGTAACTATTGAAAAAGGTGCAGGCGTAGACGCTGGTTACCTTGATGAAGTTTATGAAAAAGCAGGTGTGCATGTTGAAAAGGATCGAAACAAACTTCTTTCAACCTCAGATTATCTTGTGAGTGTTTCTCCGCTTTCTGCAGGGGATATTGATTCAACGAAAAAGGGCGCTAGCCTCCTTGGTGTTTTAAAACCGTTTAAGCATAACGAATTCTTATCCCATTATAATGCGCAAAAATTAACCACGTTTTCTTTGGAAATGCTTCCACGAATTACGCGTGCGCAAACGATGGATGTTTTATCATCACAAAGTAATTTATCAGGCTATCGTGCCGTTCTTGAGGCCGCAACAGCGTTTGGTCGTGCATTGCCATTGATGATGACGGCTGCAGGCACAATTCCGGCTGCGCGTGTTCTCGTGCTTGGTGCTGGTGTTGCTGGCCTTCAGGCTATTGCAACTGCAAAGCGTTTAGGTGCAATTGTTTCAGCCTTTGATGTTCGAACAGCTGCAAAAGAACAAGTGCAAAGTCTTGGTGCAACATTTGTTGAAGTTAACGCTTCTGAAGTTGGTGACGGCGCTGGTGGTTATGCAAAAGAAATGAGCAACGAATATAAAGCTGCGCAAATGGAAAAACTTGCTTCTGTTATTAAAACGCAAGATATTGTTATTACGACAGCACTTATTCCGGGAAAGCCTGCGCCTATACTCATTACAGCCGAGATGGTTAAGTCTATGCGTACCAATTCTGTTATTGTTGATTTAGCGTCTGAAAATGGCGGCAATTGTGCATTGAGTGAGCATGGTAAAACTGTCACAAAACATGATGTAAAAATAATTGCCCCTGGGAATATATTGTCTGGAATTGCAGCGGATGCAAGTCAATTATATGCGCGTAATGTTTTGGCCTTTATTAAAGGCATTTCTACTTTCACCGATGGTAAGATGCAAATTGACTGGTCTGACGAAATTGTTACAGCGACTGTCTTGACAAAAGATGGCTCTACAGTACATTCAGCTTTTAAGAAAGTTAAGGAAGAAAAAGCATCAGTGTCAGCTGAAAAGTCTATGGTGACGGCAAAAGCTGAACCAAAAGCAAAATCAGCTGAGCCAAAAGAGAAAGCGATAGCCAAGACTGTTGCCCCTACAAAGCCTGCCGCTTCTATATCAGCTGCAAAGCCGAAAGCAGCCACAAAACCAACGGCTCCGAAAGTTGCGGCAAAGCCAAGAGCCATAGCCGTAAAAAAAGAAGCAAACAAAACAGAAGTTTAATTGAATAGGATAAAAACATGGATTTACACGCCATTACTGAACACGTGACGCGTCTTACACAAACTGCACGCGAACTTATGGATGAAGCTAGTCAGCTTGACAGCATCACAAAAAAAATGATTGAAGCAGGTGGGCACACAGCGCAAGATCCTTTTGTTATGGGCCTTACTGTTTTTGTGTTGGCTTGCTTTGTTGGATACTATGTCGTTTGGAAAGTAACGCCAGCACTTCACTCACCATTGATGGCTGTTACAAACGCTATTTCAAGTGTGATTATTGTTGGAGCCTTACTTGCGATGGGCCCGTCTTCAAGCGGTGTATCGGCCTGTTTTGGCTTTTTTGCCGTAATTTTGGCTTCCATAAATATTTTTGGTGGTTTTGTTGTAACGCAACGCATGCTTAGCATGTTTTCAAAAAAGAAATAAAAGGTTTTAATTATGTCAGCAGGTTTTTCTTCTTTTTTATATTTAATATCATCCGTTTGTTTTATTTTGGGGCTTAAAGGATTATCCTCGGCGGCAACATCACGGTCAGGTAATTTATACGCAATCTTTGGAATGACAATAGCCATTCTTACGACGTTGCTTTCACCAGCTGTGAATCATTATCAATACATATTGCTCGCAATTATGATTGGTGGGAGCATAGGTACGCTGCTCGCTAAGAAAATTGAAATGACCGCATTGCCACAATTGGTTGCAGCATTCCATAGCTTGGTGGGTTTAGCTGCCGTTCTCGTTGCAGCTGCTGCTTTTTATTCGCCGCAAGCGTTTGGAATTGGTGCTGTCCAACATATTAAGACAGCGAGTCTTTTTGAAATGTCACTCGGCGTTATTATTGGTGCTATTACCTTTACGGGATCAATTGTTGCTTTTGGTAAGTTGCAAGGATTTATATCTGGTAAGCCATTACAATTTGCTCAGCAACACGTATTAAATGCTGCGCTTGGTGTGGCGCTTATCGTGTTGATGGTTGTCTTTATGATAAGCCAATCAACGTTCATTTTCTGGACATTGATTATGGTAGCACTTGTCTTGGGCTTTTTGCTTATTCTTCCGATTGGCGGAGCTGATATGCCTGTGGTTGTCTCAATGCTTAACTCTTATTCGGGTTGGGCTGCTGCTGGTATTGGCTTTACACTAAATAACCATGTTCTCATTATTGTCGGTGCGCTTGTCGGTGCTTCTGGTGCAATTTTGAGCTATATCATGTGCAAAGGAATGAATAGATCTATTATTAATGTGATTTTAGGTGGGTTTGGTGGAGATTCTTCTGCGAATACGAATTCCTCAGAGAATCATCTAAATGATAAACCAATTAAAGCAAGTAGTGCAGAAGATGCTGCTTATATGATGCAAAATGCACAAAATATCATCATTGTTCCAGGTTATGGTATGGCCGTAGCACAAGCGCAGCACGCATTGCGTGAAATGGCTGATATACTTAAAAAATCAGGTGCGCGTGTTCGTTATGCTATTCATCCAGTAGCAGGTCGTATGCCAGGCCATATGAATGTTTTGTTGGCTGAGGCAAATGTTGACTATGATGATGTGCTTGAGTTAGAAGAAATTAATACAGATTTCAGTTCAACGGATGTTGCATTTGTTATTGGGGCAAATGATATTACGAATCCAGCGGCAAAAACAGATAAAACATCACCTATTTATGGTATGCCAATCCTTGATGTCGAAAATGCACGTACAGTGTTTTTTGTTAAGCGGACTTTAGCGTCTGGTTATGCAGGCGTAGATAATGAATTGTTTTATGGTGATAATACGATGATGGTTCTTGGTGACGCTAAAAAAGTTTGTGAAGATATAATTAAGGCATTAAAGGAATCGGCATGAGGTCGATCGTTAAACATCGATTTCCTGCTTTTTCGTTAATCGAGCTTTCGGTTGTATTGGTTATTGTTGGCGTCCTTATGGGCGCCATTTTTAAAGGTCAAGACTTGCTGGATGTAGCGAAAGTACGTTCAGTTGTTCATGATTTGCAACATATTAAAGTTGCCATTCATAATTACCAGGATACTTATGGCGCCCTGCCGGGGGATGATCCTAATGCTGAAACGCGATTTGGTGGCGGAATTGGAAAAGGCAATGGAAATGGTCTTATAGAGCCAGCTGAAAGTGCCAATGTGTGGGGGCATCTTAATAAAGCAGGAGACTGGGAGTCCGTAACACCTCCCACATCAAAATTTGGTGGAAATTATGATATCGTATCGGCGCCAGATGGATCAATGCCAGGCAATTGGATACGGCTTTCAAAAGATAATGGACAGGCACTTTTAACACCAAAACAGGTGCAGAAACTGATGTCGAAAATTGATGAAGGTATCGCTGCAAGTGATTCCACGCAAGGACTCCTTCGTGCGAAGGAGGGGCAGGGGGTAACGGCAGGGCAATGTGCGAATGGTTCAAACCTTAATCTTGAAGTGAAGAATCCAACCTGTATTGTATACATGAAATTATAATATTCTTAAAAATTCATAAACGCATCATTTTTATTCTCTAATTTATTTTTTAACATGTTAACTATTTATTAGACCTCCTGCGTAAGTCAAATTATTGAGCTGATACCCCGCAGAAACCCTTGGTTCAAAATGCGCAAAAAGGACTTACGCAGGAGGTCTATTAAGATAATAATGTCTATTATATACTCAGTAAAGATATAACAGATAGGTTTTGCATTATGAAATTATCAATTAAAACAGCAGCTCTTTTGACAGCTGCTTTTACCGCTTTTACACCAACAAATGCTGATGCTATGAGCGCGCTTATGGGCGGTGCTGCTATGATGGGTGCCGGTATGATGGGCGGTGGTATGTATGGTCAACCAGGTATGATGGGTCAACCAGGTATGATGGGGATGGGCCAACAGAATCCATACGGTCAGCAACCAGGAATGGGACAACAAAATCCATACGGTCAACAACAAAACCCATACGGTCAACAACCAGGCATGGGACAACAAAATCCATACGGTCAACAACCAGGTATGGGACAACAAAACCCATACGGTCAACAACCAGGCATGGGGCAACAAAATCCATATGGTCAACAACCAGGTATGGGGCAGCAAAACCCATACGGCCAACAACCAGGCATGGGACAACAAAATCCATACGGTCAACAACCAGGTATGGGCAGTATGCCACGCTATTAAATAGTATGAAAATTATAGCTGTATTATTTCTGCCAGAAAAGTGGTGATAATACAGTTGTTTTTTTATTCAGATGCTGCTGCTCGGCTTAACCGATCGTTAATTGCAAGGCCAATGCCAGTGTTGGGAATTGGTGCAACAGCGATCCCTTTGTGTGCAGCATTATCAAGTTGTCGCATCATTCTAAATAAATTAGCTGCAGCTTCGGTTAAATTACCTGTTTCACTTAAGTTTAGCATTGCATTTTGATTCACAATAGTTTTACCACAAGCAAGAAATGCTTCACCTGGATGCGGAGTCTTTGCATTTAACCGGAGAGGTATTGATGGCGCATAATGTCGTTTCATCATACCTGGTGCTTTTGGTCTTATTTCATCAGAATTTTTTGATTCACGTATAATAGGGTGGTGAATAATAGTCTCGATTGCCTCAGTTGTTGTTCCACCTGGTCTGAGTAATACTGGTACTTCGCCCGTTACATCTAAAATTGTTGATTCTAATCCAACGGTACATGCACCACCGTTGATAATTAGTTTAATTCGATCCGTGAGATCACTTTCAACGGCTTCAGCAGACGTTGGACTGATATGATTTGATCTGTTTGCGCTTGGTGCAGCAAGTGGCTTTCCGAATTTCTTAATAAGCTCGAGAGCAACGGGGTGGAATGGTATTCGTATGGCGACCGTATCAAGGCCGGCTGTTACTAAATGTGATAATCTATCATTGTTGCGCTTTACAACAAGTGTGAGTGAGCTTGGGTGAGTATCCCAAAAAATACGTGCTAATTTTTCTGCAAGTGGCGTAAAAATGCCCCATTGACGCGCCATTTCAATTGAATCTACGTGAATAATAAGTGGATTGAATGATGGTCTATCCTTTGTTTCGTAGATACGCGCAACAGCAATATCATTGGTTGCATCCGCTGCCAAGCCATAGACAGTCTCTGTAGGCATGCCAATCACGTGCCCTTCAGCCAATAGTGAGAGTGCTTTTTCGAGAGTAGTTTGGTTGTATTGTTCTATCATTTTACAATTCTAACTATTGATTTTGCTTATGAGCGGTTAAACGCTAATAAGATTTGCGTTGCTATTATACCCACCATTTTGTTTATTAATACCATTTATCTTGCTGTCTTGTATAACAGTTTTGTATAGTGTTTACGTATAACATAAAATGATGAAAATTAATGAACGCACATGAAATTGTAGATCTAGTAAAAACATTGCTGGAAGATAAAAAAGCAGAGAATATAAAGGTAATCGATCTAAACGGGCAGGGCGCTATTGTTGATTACATGATCATTGCATCAGGAACGTCTAATCGTCATGTAAATGCGCTTGCGAGCTTCATTGAAAGTGAATTTAAATTACGTAGCATTCGAACTGAAACTGAAGGTACACCTTTGTGCGATTGGGTGTTGTTGGATATTGGCGATGTCTTGGTGCATTTGTTCCGCCCTGATGTACGTGAATTTTATAATCTTGAAAAAATGTGGGGCGATAAGTCGCCGCGTCCATCATCAGCGAACCCAAGTGATCTTGCTGCCCTGTCAGCTTCACACGAAGCAGCATTGGCATCTGAATAGTTTTTCTTCATGAAATATTTGCTAATAGCTGTTTCAGATATGCGAAATGGTGTTGAGAAAGACTTGTTTGATCAGTATCAAAAACGATTGACGCGGTCTTTGTCGGTTGTTGAACTTAAGCAACGTAATTGTCCAAGCAGCGAAGCTACAGATATTCTTAAGCACATTTCTGCAGATGATTGGGTCTGTGCCCTTGATGAGCGAGGAAAGTCCATTACCTCACGAGAATTAGCGCAACACATAAGTGATGCAGAACAAACGTTTAAGCGGATGGTTTTTGTCATCGGTGGTGCTGATGGGTTAGCGGATGAAGTGCGGACCCGTTCAAATTTTTGTTTGAGCTTTGGAAAACTAACATGGCCTCATTTGTTGGTGCGTGGTTTGCTTGCGGAACAGTTGTATCGCTGTCAGCAAATAGCGATTAATCATCCCTATCACAGGGATTAGCGCCATCCTTAAGAAACTTATCGAGCGGAATGCCGAGAAAACGATACATTCCACTCTTAGATGTTAGATATTGAGATGGACCAAAGGTTAGCCTGCGCTATAACTTTATGATTTGATATAACGTGCGATGCAAAAACCATCTTTCCCAGAATAAATTACATTTCCGATGAATGGAGTTATCGCACCTGTTCCATCTGCATTTGCTGGAATGTTGAGTGTAAAGGAATTCCCACGTGGTTTACCAATCAATGATGTAAAGGCGTCAATATCTTGTTTTAACGTCACGATGCCTGTAGCTGCTGGATTCGTTGAGTGCGTGCGGTATAATCCTTGCGGTGTATTTTGAATACAAACAACAGCTCCACTTGGTGATGGCGTAATGCGTGAAGCAAATCTGTAGGCTTGCTGTATGTTACTATTTTGTTGGAATGAAAAAGTCAAAACAGTTGCAGGATAATCGGCATCAGCCGGAGCCGCAGATTGTACATAGCGTGCTATACAATAACCATCTGGACCTTTATAAGCTATTTTCCCAGGAAATGGTGTTGGTGCGCTATTTGGATTATTAGCATCGCTTGGTAATGATAATACAAATCCATCGCCGGCTGCGAGTGAATGTAATTCTATAAAACCTGCAACGTCATTTGCAAGTGTAACAATGCCGTTTGCTGCAGGATTTGTTGAGTGTGACCTCAAAAAACTTGTAGTAGGTGCATTTTGAAGACAAACAAGGGCGCCTGAGCTACCTTGGCTTGCAGTCACTGCTTTTCCGTTTGTAAATGCATCACCTATAGAATTGGTCTGTGAATTTTGAATGGCACTTAATACACTACCTACATAAAGTACATCGTTGTTAACCGGAGTAGCTGTTGGTGCGGGTAGTTGTGCGGGCAGTTGTGCTGCATTAATAACAGAAATTGTTGCACTTAAGCTTAAAATTAAAGCTAAATTCTTACATGATGTCATAACTATAGTTTTCCTATATAATATGTTTATATCGTATATTATATGATGTAAATTATTAATAATTGATTAACATTGTATTTAATTTAATTGTTTTTTGAATAATATGTATATATTGAATATTGTTCAAAATAAATACATGCAAATTCCATTCAAGATTGATTGCACGTCGACTGTCGGCTTTAAGCGCTCATTTTCTCATGCGCCTGACGTGTACATAAAAAGCCCCATCTCCACCATCTTTTGGCTGTGCCATATTAAAACTTACCACAAACTCTGGGTGTTGATTAAACCACTGCGGTGCTAATTCATTCAGCACACCGCCTTTGCCGGTAATAACGAGAACAAAATGCAGGTTGGATGTTTGTGCCCAATTAAAAAAACGATGCAACGCCGATTCTGCCTCGGCGCGCGTAAATCCGTGCAAATCAATACGCCCTTCGATGACCTTTTTTTTAACTTCTTTTGTGGTTAAGCGTTGCACTTGTTGGTGCGCCCAGCGTTCAGATGTTTCGCCTTTCCAGACACGTTCTTGCAGCGTTACTCTAGGTGATTTCTTTTGTAGAGTAATGTTACCCTCAGCATTACGTTCGGGCATTTCCGGAATGATTTTGTCCTGTTGATTTTTAAGTGGTTTTACGTTTTTTGCAAACAACTCCCAGATGTTCTCTTTTCTTGGGTCTTCATCTGTCATATGGTTTAACTTTTTGGCAAAAATACGTATAGGTGACCTTTGCTATTCATTTTTCCTGCAAAGTGTGTTGCTTCTTGGCCTAAGCCCCAGAAATAATCTGCACGTAGGCCGCCTTTGATGGCTCCGCCTGTGTCTTGCGCGATTGTTAAGTGTTGCAAACGTTTATGCCCCTTAACTGGATGCTCTATATCCAGCCACAGTGGCGTGCCTAAGCCAATATAAGATGGATCAACAGCGATGCTCCTCTTTGGTGTGAGCTCCACGCCTTGTGATCCAATAGGGCCATCACCTGCAGTTAATTCACGGAAGAACACATACGATTCATTCGTTGACATAACCTCTTCAGCTTGTTTTGGATGCTCTTTCAGCCATTTCCGGATGGATTGCATAGAAACACCGCCACGTGGTAAATAACCACGTTCCAATAAAGTTTTTCCAATTGGATGGTAGGCATGTTTATTTGTGCCTGCGTACCCTATACGAAGCATTTTGCCATTATCTAGTTTGACGCGGCCAGAACCCTGAATTTGAACAAAGAACGCATCAACAGCATTATCTACCCAAACAAGCTCAAGCTTTTTACCCTTTAGCGCACCACGAACGATATCGGCGCGTGAGAATGTCACATTGACTGACTTATTGCTGGGATAGCGATAAAGAGGTGTTGTATAACGCCCATGACGACGCATTGATCCATGCAACAGAGGTTCATAGTAACCTGTAAATTGCCCGTCCAAATTATTATCGAGTGACACTTGATATGCTGTTAAATGTTTTTGAAATAGTGCTTTCCAATGTGTTGGCTGACGAGAATGTTCTGCTGTTACAGCCGTGCAAAAAGGATTCCAATCTTTCAATTTTCCACTAAGATTTGAATTTTGTGGGACGGGATAGTCTTTGTTTTTTTGATTTAACATAACTGCGCATGATCGCTTCAATGCTGGGACTGCATCGATAATCGTATCATGTTCAAAGAAGGGAAGGTCGTTTTGCGAAACAGATTGGTAGGATAGATTGCTTGTGCGGCGTGTTTCGCAGGCACACATGAATAATGCAATTGAAATAAGAGCTACAGAACGCACAGAGAAGAAATTAATCATGCTTTGATTCAGTTTTAACCAATAACCAGATAGATGAAGTTGATGAAAACGTGCGTTTAAATGTCCAAACATCAGAAACATTTGCTTTTAAGCGTGCTGGATTATCATGGCTTACGCCATCTGCATTAACTGTTGCGAGCATTTGTTCGCTGCTGAATTGAACGGTGATGGATGCACTTGTTTTTGTGAGTTTTACGTCAACGATTTCTGCTTCCACAAAATCAATTTGCGCTTCCATTTGCTGACCGCTTTGTTGACGTGCATCTATAGCGTCTGAAAATTTTGTGTAAACGTCTTTGCTGAGTAATTTTTTGAGTTGTGTGTGGTCACCGTTTGCATAAGATACTACAATTTTTTCAAAAGCTCGGCTGCAGCCACGTAAAAATATTTCTTCATTAAATGTAGGATCATTTTCCTTGAGTTGCGCAAGTGCAGAATCAAAGGAACGCGTAGATTCATTTGACGTTTCAGATGGACGAACTTTACGATTAGGCAATACAATAACATTATCACTCTCAATAATTTGAGTTGATTCAGCTTTTGCCGCTGTTGGCCAGTCGCGTGTCTTTTCCTCACCTGTTCTTGTTCCAAGTACAGTCCATAGTCGGTAAAAAACAAAAGCGCTTAACGCTGCAAGTAAAATTATTTCCATCAGACTAACGTGATCTCTTTCTGAGAAGGTTTTGTTTTTGTAATCATAACCTCAAACGTAAATTAATGAAATAGGTGATCCATTAATTTTTCTTCTCAACTATAGTTTATCCCATAAAAGATAAAAAAAGGCTTAATGGCATTTGATATTTTTGTAGTAGATGTAGCGGTTTTATTTTTTTACACAGAAACAAAATAGAAATTCAAGGCCCTTATGCAAAATGAGTGGGTACGGCCTTAAGCTGCCTTTAAGAGGGATACTTGCCTTTTTATGCAAAGCAGATCGAAGAAAAATGAAGATAGTGGTAGGTCATGGAATCAGGAAGCTAAGATTTGTTTTCCTTAGTTAATTTGTATTGCAAAATTTTTTAATGTCAACCCGTGTTTTACACGGATAGACAAATATGATTTGAACAATTATATATAATTTATTCTCGCTGAATATGAATATAAAATATATCCACAGAAAAATAAATAATTAAACAAAACACAAGTAATGTTGTGCTCTTACCCACTTAAAATACATAAGAGAAAGCACGCAAGTTGTTTATTTTAATAGAATTTTACAAAAAAAGAAAGAGATTTGTCTTGTGTGTGTAGGTTCACATAGTTTGAGACAGAGACGTTCCCTCGGAATAGTTGCTATTAATATACTCCATTGGCGTCATTCCTTTCAATCGGGCATGTGGCCTGTAGGTG
>CAIOTO010000043.1 GCA_903861255.1 uncultured Alphaproteobacteria bacterium
CTTTTCATCAGAGGTATCTTCTTTCTTTTCACTGATTAGAAACGTGGAAGCTAATTGCAAAAGCGGTAGGTATTCTTGCTTCCAAGCCGCACTATATATATCGTCAAAATCAACATGTAAATTAACAGCTTTCTTCGAACCTGAGTAGGTCATGTTTGAAAATGAATTACGTGAAAGTCCTTCAAAAGTTTGTTTGCCTTCACTTTTGGATTGCACTTCAAGGGCTTCGCCTAATTTTTTCCAGTTAAAGCTGGCCATAAATTCATTAATAATTTTGTCTGCCATTACTGCACTTTTGTCACCTAAGTGAATAATCATATGTGAGCGGCCTGTGGTTGTTTTTGGTAAGGGCACTGTGTTTAAAGGCTGAGGTGAGTCTTTGTCAGCTGCATAATTGAATTCATTCAAAACATATCTATCCCTAAGATGAAGTATTGCTTCGCCTGCCTTTTCTGATTTGATATAGGGTTTAGTGGTGAATTTAAACAATGCGGCTGAAACTGTACCCATGCCATTAATCTTAATTTCACTATTCTTACAATGTATGCGCATTGATTTTATTGCCTTAATAGCACTTGAAAGGGTTGCTGCTGCATCTGTGCTATTAAATGTAAACGTTGGGATGAACGTTGCAAAACGCAGGCTATATTTGCAATCGTTTTTATTATTATTTTTTGAAAGCGTTATAAGCGGCTGCTTGTTGTTCTTTGTATCAGTAATGACTGACTCATCACCAATTGGCTGCAAGGTGAGTGTTTTTGTAAGGATATGATAATTAAGATGAAGGCGATCCCCCACAATGTAATTTATATCAACGCCATCGATGACTGTCTTGATAATTGGTTTATCAATGTTTGCTGTTAACATGTATTTGTTGATGTTAACGCTGCCGGTTGTTATATGACCTGCTTTTGAAAGCCAGCTGTGTGCTTGAATAACATTTTTTTCAAAACAATGTGCTGTATAGAGCCAAATGCCAACGACAAGTGCGCTTAAAATTGCAATAGTAATGGCCGAGTAAGAAGAATTTTTTGCAGCAAACGTTTTTTTAATCATTAGTGGCCTCGGTTAAGAACTAGGGAATTATTGATTATCTTCAATGGATCTAAAAATACCTTTTTTAAATGAGCTTGTATTCGTCATGGCGAGTCCCGAAGGGGCGTGACCATCCAGCAAAACAGACACTGGATCACCACGTTTGCTGTGCAAACTGGTGATGACGGCGGGTTATGCCCAATAGGAATCTCCATTTATGATGAAGAACCTACATAAAAGCATACATGCATGTTGTTAATCGCGTCAAACAAGATGTTGCATGCAGCATAATATGATCAATTTTTGCAACAAACAAAATGAATAAATTAGTGTTTTATCAAATTTATTAACTAATTATTCATAAAATTTGCTATAAAATACGTATAGTACAAGGAGTGTCCTATGTGTTCACGTACGCGTTGCGTGACTGGAAGTGCCTAAAAAAGGGAATTAAAAATGAAATTAGTAACTTGTAAAAAAACTGCCTATGCATTTTTAAGCATTTTTATGTCTTTGTTTTTCATCTTAAGTGAAAACACACTTCATGCAGCGCCAACATGTTCTGGCGGCACACCCTACATATCAGGAAATTCATGCGTTGCGTCATGTACAGGATCAACATCTAAAATAAACGGGAATACATGCGTTTCCGCATGCCCCACCACTGGAAATAAATATCTAAGTGGAAATACATGTGTCGCTTCATGTACAGGGACAACCCC
>CAIOTO010000044.1 GCA_903861255.1 uncultured Alphaproteobacteria bacterium
ACGAAGTCTAGAAATGGTTGACTTGTCATTGCGACTTCATTATTACGCTCATGAGCCGAAGTTTATAGGGGCGTACATGGCATCTTTTCTGTCAACCTTTAGTTAAGTGTCTCCATAATAAAGCTTCACCAAATCGTTTGAGCTCACTTAATACCGCACCTTTATTGTTGTATGTTTGAAAAATATCTGGCTTTAAAGAAATAGCACATTCATAACTCATCAAAGCTTCATCAAAGCGTTTAAGTTCACTTAATACAGCAGCTTTATTATTATGAGCATCAAAAGAAGAAGGCTTTAGCGCAATAGCTCGTTCAAAGCATAATAGTGCCTCATCAAAATGCCTAAGCTCGCATAACACAACTCCACGTGTACAATATGCCTCAGCAAAATCTGGATTTAAAACAATGGCACGATCACAGCTCTCTAACGCAGCATCAAACTGCTTAAGCAAAATAAGACTGTCAGCACGATTATTATATGCAGCTGAAAAATCTGGATTTAATGCAATAGCACGATCACAAAAGATGATAGATTCATCGAACCGTTTTAGTTTATGAAACGCATTACCAATATTTGAAAGAGCCACTGGCTGAGCTGGGGAGATTTTAAGCGAATGTTCTAGCGCCCGAATTCCTTCAGAAAGATCATCAAGTTGTAACCATGCAGTACCAAGCAACGCTAATATCTCCGCGTTATCAGGAAATTGGACATGCAAATGTTGATACAATGGAATAGCATCGTTTAGATTTCCTGCCTGATGCAATGAAAAAGCATGATTAAATAATGCATTGGGATCTAGTATCATAGGAATTGATCTTTCAATCTTTGGCAGACATCATCAATCACACGTTCCCAATTTCCAAGTTCTGGCTGCCTAAATAACGTTGCTGTTGGATACCAAGGACTGTCCGTCCGATCGAGTAGCCACCTGAAATCTGGCACCCATGATAATAAGATCCAAACGGGTTTACCAAGCGCACCGGCAAGATGCGCAACAGATGTATCTACTGAAATTATAATATCCATTTCATTAATAAGTGCGGCCGTATCTGAAAAATCAATTAAATTTTCGTGATGTATTTTAACGTGTGGAAATTCTACTAAAACCTCCGCATCATCTGGCCTGATTTCCTTTTGCACAATATGAAATTCAAAAGGTAGATTCAATAACTCACTCATGAATTTTAAAGGAATGCTCCGTTTACTATCATCTTGGTGTGTTGTTGAACCTGAACAAACGAGGCCGACACGTAGTTTTGTTTTAACTCCCAATCGTTCTTTCCATTCCTTTTGTTTATCTACATTGGAAAAAAGATAAGGCACATCCGCAGGAATCATGTCAACAGTTGTTTTGAACGCCAATGGCAGACTCATGATTGGACATTGAAAATCAAACGTTGGCAGGGGCGCACCACTCTTTACTACTTCTATGTTGCCTTCAAGCGTTCTCATGACAGATGCGAGAGAAGCTGGCACTTCTAATATAACTTTTGCGCCTAGCTCATTAATCGAGACACTTAACTAAAGGTTGACAGAAAAGATGCCATGTACGCCCCTATAAACTTCGGCTCATGAGCGTAATAATGAAGTCGCAATGACAAGTCAACCATTTCTAGACTTCGTGA
>CAIOTO010000045.1 GCA_903861255.1 uncultured Alphaproteobacteria bacterium
AAATCCATTTTTCACACGATCTGTGCTTGAGCATTTTTTGCAATTTACTGACATAGCTTGTCTCCTGAAAAGTTTCCTTTTCAGAATAGCACATTATCAACCTTTAGTTAAGTGTCTCCAAAAATGAAAAAGCCCTGAAGAAATTCTTTGCGAATTTTATCCAAGGCTAAAGCTGGAATATTTTCATCTATAATGTAGAAAATATCAGCTTCAAAAATGGTTGAGTACTAAATGAGCAATGGTTAGAGGCACGGAGTTTACTATAGTAAATGAGTACCGAGAAGCCAGAAGATCATTGCAGTAATCAGACATTTCTGAAGCTAAGAGAACTAACGGGCTAAAACAGCAATCTGTTCCTGACCTGATGATGTTTCTGAACCTTGCATAACACGAATACGTGGCTTACGGCCTGTTTTGCCAAGACCAGTATTCTTTGCAATTGCACTGCGACGACGTGCATAGCTTGGTGACACAACTGGATAATCCATAGGAAGACCCCAACGTTCCTTATACTGATTAAGTGACATGCCATACATAGAGCTCAAATGACGCTTTAGCATCTGTAATTTTTTGCCATCTTCTAAGCACACAATGTAGTCCTCATGAACAGAGTCTTCAATTGCCCAGCTGGCATACGTGCCAAGCCTGTTTTGTGATTGTGTGGGTTACGTGTGATGTCAGTTAAAGCCTGCAAAACACGTGTAACAACACTAGAGATTTCGTCAAGCTCTATCTTATTATGCGAAATATACGCTGCTGTAATACGGCTAGCATGCCCCAATAGGTCAGGAACGTTTGTTGAATCAGTCATATGAAATCCTATAAATACATTTTGTTCTCTATTTATACTTCTATACATAAAAAAGAGCAAACATTATTTACACTTTATTAGATCATTCAATAGAAAGAAAAGTCAGTGTGTCATACGTGACACAAAAACAACGTAATATAAATATATTACTTTACAAGTTCACCAATTGGCACATTACTCTCGTCTGTCATCAGGCGCATAGCAGCAAGTCGCGCCTCTCCCGTTAACGTCGCACCTGACAGCATACGGGCAATTTCATCCACGCGGTCATCTTGATTTAAAGTAGCTACATGCGTCCGTGTCATACCGTTTTCTTCTGTTTTGAAAATACTCCATTGATGATTCGCGCATGCTGCCACCTGTGCTGAATGGGTAATCGACAACACTTGCACATAATGGCCTAACGCATTCAATTTCTTACCAATGGCCGTTGCAACAGCCCCGCCAACACCGGTATCAATTTCATCAAAAATAAGCGTTGGCATTGTTGTTGTTTTCACAATGATCATTTTTAAAACCAACATAAGTCGTGCCATTTCACCGCCAGATGCAGTTTTTGCAAGCGGCGCGCATTCTTGCCCGGTATTCATGGATACCCAGAAAGCCACATCATGTCCACCATCTGATGATGGCTTATCCGACTGCTTTATGCGCACTTCAAATGTCGCACGATCTAACTTTAAATCAGGTAACTCAGCCATAACATGCTTTGCTAATTGTCCGGCAGCCTGACTGCGCTTTTTATATAAAATAGATTCCGTGATATTATAATGCGCCAACGCATCACGTAAAGCTGTTTCGCGGTTTTTCCGCTCAAGCAAAACATCATCTTCGCCAAGCGCCGCCTTTTGCGCCTCATCTAACAAATCACATAGACCATCACTCGTCGTTTTATACTTTCTGGCAAACGTGCGAATAAGATGCAATTGCTCGTCAATCAATTCAAGATCACGCGCAGCCGTTCGATCGGCATCGAATAATGATTTAAGTTCACTTTGTGCCTCGGTAATTTCAATCCCTGCCCGCTCGAGCGCTTGCACAGCATTTTTAAGAGGCTGAATTGAATCCGCATCGCAACGTTCAAGATTTTTTTGAAAACCATAAAGAGTCGTTACCCACGATGCAGGTGTTTCAAGGCTTTTTAAGGTTTGTTCAACCGTTGATATCACTTTACCCAGCTGCTGCAAGCCAAGACGCTGCTCGATCAAACGATCTTCTTCACCGTAGGTGAGTTTTAGCGCGCCTAAGTCAGCACGAACTTCTTTATAAAATGCTTCTTGTGCACTTAACTTTTCAAGAGTTTGTTCGAATTCAAGCAATGCCTTGTGCGCAGCCAACCAAGCACTATATGCGATCATTGTAGTACTAAGCGAATTATCAAAATCTGAAAAAGTAGCTTTTGCAAAATCATCAAGCAATGCTTTGTGTAACGATTCGTTTAGCAAATGATCGTGCTGCCCATGCACATGCAACAATTGATCACCAACCTGCTTAAGCAACGCGACACTCACTGGCTGATCATTGATAAAAGCTTTACCTTTTTGCGTGCGATTCAATGTGCGCTTTAACAATAGTTCATCCTCAAATGAAATATCATGTTCAGCAAGCAGTTGAAAAAGGAGATGATCTTTTGAAAAATTCTGCAGTGAAAAGGTAGCGACAACACTTGCCTGGTCTGTATTCACACGAATTGCATCCGCGTCAGCCTTATGCCCAAGGGCAAGGCTTAAGGCATCTAGCAGAATAGACTTACCAGCGCCTGTTTCGCCTGTAAGGCTCGTGAACCCAGGCAAAGGATCTAGATGTAACTGATCAATCAAAATTATATTATTGATCGAAAGCCCTGTTAGCATCATACATCCTTTATGCAGTTGGTTTTGGCAAAGCACCTGATGCTGAATCAGAAGATACAGCAGAATTCAATAATGTATAAGCACTGCTATACCATTGTCCATGCGGATAATTATGACCTAATACTGCAGCTGTAGCTACAGCTTGATCACGCACACCAACCGAAATATAACACTCAACAAGTCTGTATAATGCCTCTTCCACTTGGGACGTTGTTTGATAGGTTTCAACAACCGCTTTAAAACGATTAATTGCCGCTACATATGATCCGTTCGTCAAATAGAAACGCCCAACATCCATTTCCTTGGCTGCATTATGGTCTTTGATCAAATCGATCTTAAATCGCGCATCTTTTGCATAGATTGATGTTGGGAATCGATTGAGTACTTCATTAAAGGCATTCATTGATTTTTCGGCGGGTTGTTGGTCGCGCTCCAAAATAGGGATTTGTTCATAAAAACAAAGACCTATCATGTAATGTGCATACGCTACGTCTGCATGTCCAGGGTGGAGTTGTATGAAAACTTGGAATCCATCAATGGCTTCATCATATTTTTTTGCTTCATAGTAGCAATAAGCTGACATAATTTGCGCTTTTAACGCCCAATTCGAATAGGGATGTTGACGTTCAACTTCAGCAAATGCTTTTGCAGCTTTTGTGTAACTACGTTCATCAAGGCGTACTTTCGCGCGACTGTATAAATCTTCAACAGGACGATCAACATATTCTTCATCTTTATCGGAACACGCTGTTAAAAAACCAGCAAGCATTAATCCAGTTATGAATTTATTATTTATTTTAATATGCGGAAAGGACACAAAGCCTAGCCTTTTATAGTTTATACATACATCTTTCTACCATAGTTTTTCCCTGGATGGCTATAGAATTAAAAAGAAATGAGAGGGCATTTGAACAAATATAGCAGTTCACGCATAAATTAAGTACAAGGAAACCAAGGACCCTGAAAGTAAGTTGGCTAAAGCCAATGCGTATCGCAGATTCCGATAGTTGACGACATAATCATTTTATAATGAGCTAGTTATAAGATATAAAATGCGTGCGCAAATGAACAAAATTTTTAAATAGTGATCTAAAGGGGGATATTTGTAATTTTCTGGAAAGTGATTATGGTGCGGCCGAGAAGACTCGAACTTCCATGAATCGCTTCACAGCGACCTCAACGCTGCGCGTCTACCAATTTCGCCACGGCCGCTTAATAATAGAAATGGTGCCGACTGAGAGACTCGAACTCCCGACCCACTGATTACAAATCAGTAGCTCTACCAACTGAGCTAAGTCGGCAACACCATTATTTTTTACCAAGTTATGATTAAAATGTCTAGCTAAAATTAAGCTTAGGATGAAAAATATTTTTACGCACCCAAAAACACCCGAAAAAACTTACAATCAGAGCTGCTTATTACTCTAACCGGAACGTAATGTGGCTCACAACTCGAACGCGTTTTTTAAAACTTTCAGGCGTATCGTGACTATAATGCTCCGATGCTGACTTGTCCTTTTCCCCAGTTACTG
>CAIOTO010000046.1 GCA_903861255.1 uncultured Alphaproteobacteria bacterium
AAAGATATTTTGAAAAAATATCCATATACGTTTTATGCATTTGGGTCACGTGTTCGTGGAACTGAAAAAAAACTATCGGATTTGGATCTTTGTTTTATTGAAGATATTCCAGGAAATATAAGATCTCATATCGATGAAGATTTTGAAAATTCTGACTTGCCTTATAAAGTTGATGTCGTTGATTGGTATGCATGTGATGAGAATTTTAAAAGTTTAATCAGAAATGATTTAACAATAATTCAAATGGGTGAGGCGTTGCGTACGCTGGACTAGATGCATGAAATGATTATCTCCTCAATGCAGCCACCACTTCTTCCAACGAAATTCCATCAAGCATAAAACTTTTTAAACGATGTGTTCCGCCTGATTTTAAGGAAATGCATGATTTTGGCAGAGAAAACGTTTTTGCTAAAAGAGCGATGATTGCTTTATTTGCCTGATTATCTTCTGGCGCAGCGGTGACGTATACCTTTAGGTATGATCTACCATCAGCATCTAACGCTATACCATCAATACGTTCTTTCGCGGCTTTTGGTGTGGCACGTACAAATAATTCGACGCCTTCTTTTGTGGCACGGCAGGGTAGGGTAGATGGTTCATCAGTTGTGGTAGCGGGTGGATCAAATAACGAGCGTTGTTTGCTCACATCATTGCCTTTGTTTGCTGATAAGCCCAAACAGAATAGGCTTTGTTTGCTTCTGCTGGCCAGCTAAGCATAGCTGGGATTTGATACGGGTGCCATGCTTTGATTGCTTCATAGGCGAAAGCATAATGATCTTCTGGAATCTTTATTAAAAGACCAACTTCCGTATTGATTTTAAGCGCACCACTTTCCAAAAACATAGCCGTATGCGGTGACATGATGTTTATACATGCAGCTAATTTTGACTCAACAACCTTTTTTGCAAGCTCGTGTGCATCTTCAGCTGACCCAACCGTTGTGTACATCATTACCATGTTAAGGTCGGACATAAGATCAATTTCCTTCGTAGTCAATCTGGTTTTCAGGCAAAGCCTTTTGAAAAGAATCCAGTTCAAGACATGTTGATTCAATGGTTTTTAGCGTCGGATACTTGCTTAAGTCAACACCAAAACGATGTGCGTTGTATAGTTGAGGAATAAGGCAAAGTTCAACGATAGTAACCGAATTTGTCAGAGCATAACGTGTTTGTTTGTTTTTTGAAATCATTTCCTCGAGTGGCGCGAGTATTTGATGGAACCAGTGATGCATCCAAGACATGATTTGCTCATCGTTGAAATTGGTTTTTTCGCGTAAATAGGTGAGTACCTTTAGATTATTGAGCGGGTGTAGGTCGCACACTAAGCTGAGCGTAATTTCAAGTGCCTTCGCGCGAAGCACTGGATCTTTTGGATAGAGTGTCGGCTCTGGGTGGAGATTTTCCAAATAATCAAAAATGGCAAGAGATTGTGAAAGTTTTATATCGCCGTCAATAAAATATGGGACCGTTTGAAACGTATTGATCTTTTTAAACGTGTCTGTTTTATGTGCGCCATCACGTAGATTTATCGCATGGTACTCAAATGGAATTTGTTTTAGGTGCAGCGCGATTCGTACGCGATAAGAGGCTGAGGAACGATAATAATTGTAAAGCTGGATCATGCTGCTTTACGTTCTGCTGTCATTACGGGTGAACTAATCTCAAATTTCTTCTTCATTGGAAATTGATTGACGACAAGGCCAATAAATACCACTCCGCAGGCAGCTATAGTTTGAGATGACATTGCATCCCCTAGAAAAATCCAACTGGATGCCATGCCAACAATTGGAATAAGAAGTGCATAAGGTGCAACCACTGTGGGTGAATATTCTTTAATAAGATAGGCTTGCACTGTTCCTGCGATCCATGTTGCGAATGCAATTACAAAAAATAGGGATGCATACCCTTTAATGGTTAATCCGAGTAGTGATGCTGCAATTGTTTTTGTTCCTTCAACATGGTACGAACAAATAAAGTTTGGGATTGGCGCAAAGAGAGAAGACCAGACAATGAATCCAAAGCTGTTTACCGAGCCTGCTAATTTCAGAAATAGGTTTGCAACTGCCCAAAAGAGTGCACCTAATATAATTATTGAAAATGCGGAAAATGATATGGCATGTTGGTCAAGGCTAAGTGCGACAAGGTACATTCCTGCAACAGAAATTGAGACTCCAGCAATTTGCTGTTTTGTTGGTTTTATATTAAGGAGACACTTAACTAAAGGTTGATAATGTGCTATTCTGAAAAGGAAACTTTTCAGGAGACAAGCTATGTCAGTAAATTGCAAAAAATGCTCAAGCACAGATCGTGTGAAAAATGGATTTATTCGTGGGTATCAACGTTACA
>CAIOTO010000047.1 GCA_903861255.1 uncultured Alphaproteobacteria bacterium
ATCACGAAGTCTAGAAATGGTTGACTTGTCATTGCGACTTCATTATTACGCTCATGAGCCGAAGTTTATAGGGGCGTACATGGCATCTTTTCTGTCAACCTTTAGTTAAGTGTCTCAATCGTTTTTCCCTTCAGCGAAGGAATTTCTTCTAATTCCAATTGCTGAATGACATTCGATTTCTCTATATTTTACATTTCCCTTGATCTTCTCACAATCAACATCACAAACCCTAATAAGGCTATTCCATACACATCCTGATTGTTCACATGCACTTCTATTTTCATTCACAAAACAAGCTTCTGCAGCAGCTATTCTAGGTGCGTCAGAAATTTCCAAAGCAGATTGTCTTACGACTTCAAAGGCTTCTTTTTTAGCCCTCGCCACAGCTTCTTCTCTCGCTTTTTTAGCAAGAATTTCGTCTCTTATAGCTTTTGCTTCTGCCAAGCGAGCGAATTGTTGAACCTCATTTAATCTTGTACTAAATTTATTAATTACAGCATCTCTGTTTTGAGATTGCTCTAGAACTTCCCTTGATTGATTCTCACGAGCAATAGCAAAAGCTTTTTCTTCTTGCTGTTTCCTGACCTGTAAATCCTCTATCTGTTCAGCTTCTCTAACACGAGCACGAGCCTCCGTGAGCTCTTCCTGAGCACGCCTTAGTTTTTCTTCTAATTCCTCAACTGATTTTAAAGATCGTGGGCTATCAATATCAGAACGTTTTAATGAATCCTCATCTGTCATACTGGCTGTTTCATAGCCATCGGTTGGCGCAACTTGAAGTTTACGTGAACCCCATCCAAACGTGGGAAACTTCATATTATCCATGCTTATAAATGGTTTTTTCTTACTTTCTGCACGAATAGTAGAGTTTTCATCAACGACTGTATTCGTCTTCGCCTTAGATGCAAAAGGTGACCAAGAAGTTGAACACCAACCTGCGTCAGACATGCTAAATACTATAACTAGAAAAATTATAAATTTAACAATCATAACTAAAGGCCCAATTAATATGTGTACGTTTAATTTAAACATAACATTGTTGGATTAATAAATTATTAATAACCCTAGTTCGGGATTAAAATGAAGAAATAACAACTTAACTACCGTCATTGCGAGGAGCAATAGTGACGCGGCAATCTAGAAAACAGCCTAGATCACCACGCTGCCGTTGGCAGCTCGTGATGACGGCAAGGCTGAATATATAGAATTTAATCCCGAAAAATTGAGAAAAAATCACTCCCCAAGTGATTCCAATGGCCAACGTGGTTTTGGGCTAATATTCAAGTCCGATGTGAAACCAGCCTTAAAGCGTTCCAGTCCCGCCCAAGCAATCATGGCTGCATTATCCGTACACAAACCTAATGGCGGCGCCACGAATGCTCGCCCCATCTTCTCGGCCAGTTCAGCAAGGCGGCCACGAAGGTATTTATTTGCAGCAACGCCTCCAGCCACAACCAGGTGTTGATAACGTTCATCCACTAATGACAATGCGTATTTTGTGCGATCCACAATATGATCACCGACCACTTTTTGAAAGCTTGCCGCCAAGTCAGCCTTATCTTGGTCCGTCACAACTGCCCCTTTTTGCAAGGTTGTACGCACCGATGTTTTAAGGCCTGAAAATGAAAAATTACAATCTTTTCGGCCAATCAACGGACGCGGCAATACAAAACGTTCCGCATCACCTGTTAGCGCCAACCTCTCCACCGCAGGTCCGCCTGGATAACCAATATCCATCATCTTAGCGACTTTATCAAAGGCTTCGCCGGCTGCATCATCTAATGTACGACCCAACACACGGTAACGTCCAAGCCCTTCAACCGCAACAAATTGGCAATGTCCACCTGACACCAGCAATAGCAAATAAGGATACGGCACATCATGCGTCAAACGCACAGTCAATGCATGCCCTTCTAAATGATTAATTCCCAAGAACGGCTTGTTTTGTGCAATCGCCATTGCTTTTGCTACCATCACCCCAACAAGAACTCCCCCAATAAGACCCGGTCCCGAAGTCACCGCAACACCATCGATCTCAGCAAGCGTCATATTCGCCTCAGACAAAGCACGCTCAACCGTCGGTCTGATGTAATGGAGGTGCGCACGTGCCGCAATTTCAGGCACCACTCCGCCGTATTCAATGTGTTCACTAATCTGCGAAAAAACAACATTACTAAGCACGCGTTTCGACGCGACATTTGCATCACACACCACTGCCGCCGCTGTTTCATCACAGCTTGTTTCAATACCAAGAATGTTCATAACGTTTTAAACTCATTCATATCTAAAAAATTCTTGCAAGAGGCACCTTATGCGCTTAAAAATAAATCTAATTATCCTTATCGGGATTATATCACTTATCGCAGGAGCCTATTTTTTTATGCCTAAAAATCTTGATCACACACACAACCCAAGCGGTCTTCAATTCAAAGATACAAAAGTTGGTGATGGCGTCAGCCCAAAGAAGGGCCAAACCGTTATCGTACACTATACAGGGCGTTTAACCGACGGCCAAGTATTTGATAGCTCACACAAGCGCAATCAACCTTTTAAATTTCAAATTGGCGTTGGCCAGGTAATTAAAGGTTGGGATGAAGGCGTTATGTCAATGAAAGTTGGTGGTTCACGTACATTAATCATCCCATCAGAACTTGGTTATGGCGCACGTGGTGCTGGCGGTTTGATTCCACCAAATGCAACACTTGAATTTGACGTTGAATTACTTGGTGTTGAGTAAACCTTATCACGAACATTTCCTAAACGATTGCCCTCGGATTTTATCCGGGGGTTTTTTAATATCCCTCTTGATGCGATCTTCGGATTATATGCCAGCCTAAACCTGCCCCAATTTACAAATATTAATCTATAAATCATAATTTCTACTTGTAATTTAGATTGCAAATGCATATATAAATTACAGATGAATTTTTATTTTCGGAAAAAAAATTGAAACACAATTTTACATCATACATCAAATCCCTGTCATTTATTTTCTTTTCAATGAATCTTGCTTTTGCCAGCAACGTTGTTGACACAATTATTGATCATCACACACAACGTCGCATACTCGTAAATACGGATATTATTGAAAATAAAGATTCAATTAGACAAGAATCAGACGCGATCACAGATATTTTAACGACGACGCCTGTTGACGCAAAAAGACATGCCTCTGCTCAAGAGAAATTTGACATATTAAAAGCTGTCGTGGGAGAGCGTGTAATTGCGCGTCTGACTGAACTTAAAAACACGGGTAGTTTTAGTGTAAAAACTGACTCCAACCCTTACACCGCTATTCTAACAAAACTATCCCTCGATAGCAAAAGCCTGCACAATCACTATCGCGTACTGGAATTGACATATAGTTTGGGTGATCTTTTGGCGACAGCAACAAAATATGATGCAACCATTGAAAATATTATAAGTGACTTATCAAGCTTAACTGGAATGAACAGTCAATTTTTTGGCGCTTTAATTGACATAATTTTCCATGAACATCATCTTGCAATACATGATCAATCCACCAGCAATATTTTTGAACTTATCCCCGCTTTTGAACAACAAAATAAAATGTGGTTAATACCAGTAGTTTTAAACAGTATTTCGGAAATTAAAAATCATCCACTTAGTGACTTTGCGAGCGCTTACCTCAACCCACCACAAGCAGGCTGGACGCAAGTAATTCTAAAATCACTTGATTCAATCTGGGGCGAGGATTATTCGCCTTACCAATTTTCTGCTGCAAAATTTCTATCGTTTTGCCAAGAAAGATCTTTTTCGCACATTGGCATAACTGTTTTATGCAACATCGACCTATATGACATTGCTGATCACTCATTGACTATAAATGACGTGATTACTAGATTTCGCAAACAAAGTACAGCCAGTGGTAGACTCATTGCAGATATTGAAGGAACAAAAAAATTAGAGGAAAATGAAAAAGAAGAATTACTAAAAGTTGGCAAGGATCATCCAAACAAAAAAAATGCAAAGGATTTATTATCTACAACTTTATGGGACCTTATAGCAAGCTTAGATCCAGAAAATAAACTGCTCGCACGGGAAATTCATCTTGCAAAAACGATAATTGGTGAACGAATAAAATCAGAAATAACCACTGAATTAGCCAAGATAAGCATGGACGAATTTTTATCAGTAAACGAGAAGAGCGCACATTATGATGACATAAGGTCCAAGCTTTTTAACTACCTTTTGAATAATCCAGCAAAAGAAGACACATTCTGTTTAGCTGGGATGATACTTATTGCTGTAGAAAAAGATAGCGAAATAAGTGCTGCAATGCCAGCCTAAACCTGCCCCAGATTCCTAATCTTAATCTTGGGGTGAACCTCTGCTTGTGAAACAATAATGGTTGATGGCCGTGCGCGGTCTAAAATGCTGCGCACAAACGGCCGCACAGATGCACTCGTCACCAACACTGGCGTTTCACCCATCATCGCCACGCGGTCATACCCTTGACGTACTTTACCAATAAATTCTTGAATCATTGGCGGCGGCATAGCAAGCTGGCGATTCTCATAATCACCAATCAGATTTTCGGTAAAGTTTTGCTCCCACAACGGTGACAACGTAAAGATTGTCAGCTGCCCATTCTGATCAGCATTGGCAAAGCTAATCTGACGCATCAAACGCAACCTGACATGTTCGGTAATCATCGTCATGTTACGCGTCATGGAACTACCCTCAGCAATACCTTCAAGTATTGTGCTGAGATCCCTAATTGAAACGCGTTCCCCAATCAAATTCTGCAAGACGCGCTGGATACCGCCAACCGTAATTTGACCCGGAACAATATCATTCAATAATTTTTTATAACCGTCACTTAAGTTTTCAAGAATATGCTGCGTATCCGCGTACGAAAATAATTCAGTAATGTTGTCTTTTGCAATTTCTGAAAGGTGCGTTGTCAAAACAGTTGGCGCCTCAACCAAGGTATATCCTAATTGCTCCGCTTGTGAACGCTTATCTTCGGTAATCCACATCGCTTTAAGCCCAAAGCTTGGCTCCATCGTTTCTTCGCCTGACAACGTAATAGGATTTCCACGTGGATCCATAACCAAAATCTGATTACAACGCAAATCACCCCGGCCCGCTTCCATTTCTTTAATCCGAATGATGTATGAATTCGACGGCAGCTGCATATTATCTTGCAAACGAATAGATGGCAAAATAATACCCATATCATTGGCCAATGTTTGACGTAAGACTTTAATTTGATCGGTCAGGCGATTGCCCTTTTCTTGATTCACAAGTGATAACAATCCAAGGCCAAGCTCAATACGAATCGTGTCAATTGCCGGCGCCCTTGTTAGAGTTTCAGCGGCCTTTGCCGTTGATTTATCACTTGCCATACGTTCTTCGTTTTCTCGGTCATCAACAATTTTCTTATTAATTTTTTCTTGCTGTCCTTTAAACGTGATCCAACTCCCCGCCCCGGCAAGTGACGCTAATGTCAAAAAGGGAAGCATTGGAATACCTGGCAAAAGTGCCATCGCACCTGCTAAGAAAGCGCTCATACCCAGCGCAGATGGATACGCACTTAATTGCCCAAATAACGCCTTATCGGTTGTGCCCTCGACGCCACCTTTAGACACCAAAAGACCTGCTGCCGTTGATACAATAAGCGCTGGAATTTGCGTCACTAAACCATCACCAATAGTCAGCAACGTATACGTTTTTGTGGCATCCATAAATTCCATATTGTTTTGCACCATACCAATAATGACGCCGCCAATAATATTAATGAATGTAATTAAAAGCCCTGCAATTGCATCGCCACGCACAAACTTTGCCGCACCATCCATGGATCCATAAAAATTACTTTCGCTTTCAAGCTCTTTTCGCCGCGCTTTTGCTTCTGCTTCATTGATTAGTCCTGCTGAAAGATCCGCGTCAATGGCCATCTGTTTACCAGGCATTGCATCCAAACTAAAGCGTGCAGAAACCTCAGCAATACGGCCAGAACCTTTTGTGATAACGACAAAGTTAACGATAATTAAAATCGCAAATACGATAAGCCCAATCACAAAATTTCCGCCCATCGCAAACTCACCAAAGGCAGCAATGACTTTTCCGGCAGCATGACTGCCCTCGTGTCCACGTGAAAGAATGAGTCGGGTAGATGCCACATTGAGCGCAAGACGAATCATAGTAGAGACCAACAACACGGTTGGGAATGAGCTAAATTCCAATGGCTTCACAATAAAAAGTGATGTCATCAGAATAAGAACAGAAAGCGTGATTGAGATAGAAAAACAAAGATCCATCAGAATACTTGGCATAGGAACAACCAAAATAACCATGATAAGGATAATACCAAAAGCAAATGCAATATCGGTATTTCGAGTTAGAATTCCAAGATTAAACGTGGCGAACGGATTAATGGCGCCAACTGTTCTTGATTCAATTACGTCTGCCATGTTGTGCCTTTATATGTTGTTTTGGCCAATTAAGTACTTTCATTCTTCCTAATTTTCCTATGACTTGATCACAGGATCCATGGACCCTCTGGTCACGCCAGAGGGAAACTAAAACGGGAGAATAGATTTCACACCCCATCATACAGCCTGCTGCTCTGGCATTTTATGATGCATCTGTTGATTCGATGCAAAACCTCCAGAGCTATTAAGGCTCTCGTTATATTCCTTTAATTTATTACGAAGCGTTCGAATTGAAATACCCAGTATGGTCGCGGCGTGCGTGCGATTACCCAAACAATGATCAAGTGTCCCCATAATTAGATCACGTTCCATATCGGCAACCGTTCGTCCAATATAGATCTGCGATCCAGCCTCATCATTTGTATTTTTATTTTCGCCATTTACAGCATCACTAAAGCCAGTAGCATCAAGATTCGCAAGATTCAGACCAAAAATATCTTCAGGTTCAATAATATCTTGGCTGAGCAAAACAGCACGATGCATGACATTTTCAAGCTCACGCACATTCCCACGCCACCCATGCTTTTTCATTAATTCGTGTGAACGCTCCGACATTTTCTTAAGTGACAGATGATTTTGCGCGCAATATTTACTTATAAAATGTTCAGCCAAAGGAATAATATCAAGAGGACGATCTTTTAGCTGGGGAATATGCAAATTAACGACATTCAGTCTGAAATAAAGATCTTCACGAAATTCCCCCTTATTAATAGAATCCAACATATCGCGGTTTGATGTTGCTAAAATACGAATGTCGACTGAAACCGGCTGCAGCCCACCCACACGATCGATGACACGCTCTTGAATGGCACGAAGCAGCTTCGCCTGCAGACGAGGATGCATTTCACTAATTTCATCAAGCAATAACGTGCCCCCACTAGCTTCTTCAAACTTACCAATACGGCGCGCAATTGCTCCGGTAAAAGCACCTTTTTCATGGCCAAAAAGCTCTGACTCCAAAAGGTTTTCAGGAATAGCAGCGCAATTGATTGTTACAAATGCTTTTTCAGCACGCTTTGAATGCATGTGAATATATCTTGCCATTACTTCTTTTCCGGTACCTGATTCTCCCGTTAAAAAGACAGACGCCTCGCTTGGTGCAATCTTGTCCGCAAGAGTAAGCAAGGCCTTCATTGATGGATCATTAAATATAAATGCCGATTTCACTTCAGCGACAGCACTAATCACTGCTGCAATTAATTCGGGATCAGGAGGAAGTGGCAAATATTCTTTTGCACCTGCCTCAATCGCTTCACCGGCAAGTTTCGGATTTGCATTAACACCACATGCTACAACAGGCGTACATATCCGCTCACTTTCAATGGCACGTATAAAGTGCGGCACATTTAGCAAAACATCAACAAGGACAAGATCAGCACCCTTGCCTGCTCGCAGTGCATTTAATCCTTCATCAAGTGTCAGAACTTGTGTGACTTTTGCACCCTTTTTAATAGCAATATGAGCTGCAATTGTAGCATGACCTTGAAGTGATCCAATGATGAGTACGCGCATAAACTTAGCTCCGATCTGATTTGATAATTTCAGTCATTGTCACACCAAGATGATCATCAACGACGACAACCTCACCACGTGCAATCAAACGATTGTTTACATAAATATCAATGGCTTCACCTACACGTCGATCAAGTTCAACAACAGCACCACGACCTAGCTTTAACAATTGGTGAACAGGCATTGTGCTACGACCAAGTACAGCTGAAATTTGAACTGGCACATCATAAACCGCCTCAAGATCTCTCACCCCAGCAGAATGTGCGGCCTTATTCTCTGCACCTTTTGACACCTCTTGCTTGTGCTCTTCTTCATTTTCATATGAATTCGCTCTTCCAGCGATCTGCCCAAGAAGATCATCCATATTATTTCCTGACACTCCTGTATCATTGTTTTCATCATCATAAGTCATTTACTTACTTCCTTATCTAAACTCACTGATTGTATAAAATTCGCAAATAATCCTTCAATATTATCAAGAAGATCTGGCTGACTCCACCTCGCGCCTCCTCCCTTCCATTCAACAAGACATTCCCATTCTTTCAACTCATCATGGGTCTGTAATATTACTTTATTTGGTATAGAGGCTTGAATATCAGCAATACGTTCATAAATATCTTCCCTCGTACTGTTTGCTAAAGAAATTGAAACATCTTGATGATCCAAAAGTGTTGATAGAATATAACGAATAGCATGCTCCATTTCGTCTGCACCATATTTACTCAAGTAGTGTGGCAGCACCTTTTTGACAATTGTTGATGCAAGATTGATAGCCATTGTTGTCAATGCTTGGTCATAAATACCTTCTTGCTTTAATAACGCGCTAATATCTTCGTATATTTTTATAAATGCTGCTTCAGCATTTTTTTGGCTTTTCGTTAGCGCTCCCAACTCCCCACGAACCATCCCGTCTTCAAAACCGCGAGAGAACCCAGCAGCATAACTCTCCGCTTTTGCTTTTTTAAGATTTTCTTCTATATTCAGCTGCATTTCATCTTTTTGAGATGCAACCTGAACATCCTTCACATTAAAATCTATATTGAAAACATTTTCTTGATTTTTCATCATTACTTATCCTATCAGCTGATCGCCGTCATCTTTACCAGAAGCAATAAAGATCAAATTTTGTGAAGCAAGGTTCTTGGCAGTAAGAACAATCGTACTTTGCGCCTCTTCCACATCGCGCAGTCTCACCATTCCAAGCTGCTTAATATCATCTTCCATCAACTTAGAAGCACGTTCGGACATGTTTGATAAAAATAGCGATTTAATATGATCACTACTTCCTTTAAGGGCCAAAACAAGTTTTTGCTTATCCACGCTACGCAATAATGTTTGAATGCCTGTATTATCCAATTTTGCAAGATCATCAAAGGTAAACATTAGTGATCGTATGCGTTCGGCTGCCTCAACATTCTTTTCTTCTAACGATCGCATAAAGCGCGATTCATTCGAACGATCAAAGTTGTTAAAGATTTCAGCAACAAGTTCGTGTGTATCACGTTTTGTGCCACGTGCAAGGTTGCTCATAAATTCATGGCGAAGCGTATCTTCAACAGTTGACATAATTTCTTTACGAACCGTTTCCATATTCAGCATGCGCTGCACAACCTCAATGGCAAAACTATCTGGCAAAAGCGTTAGAATCCGAGAAGCATTAATAGGTTTAATCCGAGACAACACAACAGCGACTGTTTGGGGGTATTCATTTTTAAGAAAGCTTGCAAGCAAATCTTCGCTTACGTTGTTTAATTTATCCCAAAGTGTACGTCCAGCAGGCCCCCTTATCTCTTCCATAATCGAATCTGCTTTTTCTTGAGACAAGGCGGCAGCAAGCAAGCGTTCTGTGCTATCAACAGAACCAACAAGTGAGCCTGTCGAGGACATTTCATTCACAAAATCAACCATTGTCGCGTCAACATACATTGACTTTATTGCTCCTAGATTCATCATGATCGTTGAAAGTTCACGAATTTCATCAGCGTCTAACATAGCAAAAATCTTTAATGCAAGCTCATTTGGCAATGACAGCATCATAATTGCTGCTTTTTCAATTCCCTTAAAACTTCTATCACGCGCGCGTTCTGCCATGATTTATAACTTTCTTATATGACTATTTCGTGTTAATTATTATTCGGTATGAATCCAGCTGCGCATAATAGCAACAGCTTCATCTGGATGCTTTTCTATAATTTCACCAATTTTCTTGATTGAAGACATGTTCACCTGGCCTTCCAAATGATCAAGGTCAATCATGTCCCCAATGCCTTTCTTTTTATTAATTTTATATCCCTCAAATCCCTCCTCATCGTCATCATCGTCTTCACCATCACCATACATACCATCGGAATTTGACAATAAATTACCACGTCCACCTCTTGAATTTGATGATCCACCACTTATACCTGCGAGCTTTAAAACCATTGGCTTGATCAAGCCAAGGAACAAAAGCACTCCGGCACCAAGCAACATCAACAAATCAAGTGTTTTAGGTCTTAAAACCATATTTGTTACTTTTGTAATAAAATCAACTTTTTCATCAGGAACAACGGTTTCACTAAAACGCATATTAACGATCTTGACTGTGTCACCGCGGTCTTCTTTAAAGCCAACAGCTGTCTTAACAAGGTCTGTGATTTGTGTGATTTCTTCAGCTGCACGTGGTGAATAAGCCTCTTTACCGTCAGCGCCTTTTTTATACGTACCATCAACCAAAACAGCGATAGATAATCTTTTAACAGAGCCTGACCCCTTAATATGCGTACGTGTCGTATTTGAAATTTCAAACGATGAATTTTCATCTGTTCGTGTCGATTGATTTTTGCTTTGATTACCGCCACCAGCAGCTGCTCCTGCATCAGGCAATGCATTTTGCACTGTTACAGCATCAGCGGCAGATGCTTCATTTCCATTAGAACCTTCACTCGAATTTTGTATTGAACGTGCGACCTGGCCTTCGGGATTAAATTCAACCGATGTTGATGTGATTTTATCAAAATCCAATTCTGCACTAATTTCAGCGCGTGCACGCCCAGGACCCAATGTTCGCTCAAGTAAAGACTCAATTGACCTCGATAATTTACCTTCAAACGCCTGTCTTGTTTCTTGCTGACCAGCAGCAGAATCGCCGCCAAACTCTGTCCTATCCTGACCCTTTGCAAGCAAAGTCCCCTTGTCATCAATAATGGATATCTTATCAAGTGACAAATCTGGAATGGCTGACGCAACAAGATGCTGTATTGATAAAACTTGATTCACAGATAGCCGTGACGATCCCTTCATTTTTATAACGATCGAAGCACTTGGTGTTGACTTTTCTTGGCTGAACAATTCTCGCTTTGGAATGACAAGATGCACACGCGCCGAATGAACCCCTTGAATTGTACGAATAGACTTGGCAATCTCTCCTTCTGTTGCACGCAAAAAGTTGATATCCATTAATGCATGTGTGGTTCCTAGAACATCTGTTTTATCAAAAATCTCGTAACCAATTGTGCCGCCTGCCGGCAGCCCATCTGTTGCTAATTCCATCCTCAATCTTGCAATCTGATCAACAGGCACAAAAATTTGGTTAGACTCTCCTTTAACTTCCATGGGGATATTCATTGCACGCAAACGATCAATAATTTTCCCGCCATCACTTGGATCAATTTGAGAAAAGAGCAAACCCATTTCAGGTTCGTGCGTGCGAACAATGAGAACAATAAAAAAAATGACGCTTGCAAGAAGGGTGCCAGCAATGGATGCAGCACGCACAAAACCTATTTTTTTTATAAAATCCATCAACGCGTTCACAAAACATGCCTTTTTAAGTATCCTTATTAACTAAAATACTCCACAACTTTTAAACAAATGGTTAACAGACAGGCAAAAATTGCCGGAATAATTAAGTTTTAAGGAAAAAAATGCCGGTTCATATGAATTAAAATGAGAAATGACGCTAAATAAAAAGAAATTCTTGCTTGAATACAACACAATTTGACACTAGTATGAGGGTTGAAATAATCAACAAAAAGCCACCACGCTTATCCGAACACGGAATAGGAGCCTTTTTTTATGCCAAGCATTTTTACACTGTTTAAAAGCCTTCCGGCTCAATTAATTTTATGCCTTATCGTTGGGCTCACGCTTGGCACACATATCCCACTCGGAATTGCAAATGTTCTATATACCATCAGCTGCATCATTAAAGATCTACTTATGTATGCGCTGCCTTTTATTATTTTTAGCTACATGTGGGCAGCACTTTCTGCGTTTGGCAATCGTGGCTTTGTGCTTGTTATATTCACATTTCTTTTGATTGTTGCGGCAAACACAGTGACACTTTTAACTGCCTACGGTATTGGATCGCTTGTTTTACCTGTTATTTTCGATGGCGCGATCACTCGCCTTGCTGTGGATAATACAGTTACAGTTACGTCCTTATGGTCAATTCCTGATTGGCAATATATAAAGCCAGTCCATGGAATGATCGCGGGAATGCTCGTCGGCTTTCTAACAATGATAACTCATTCACCTAAGCTGCGTCATACAAGCCTTTATATGCGCGACTTAGCGACGTCAGGTCTTAAAAAAGGATTTATTCCTGTATTACCCCTTTATGTATTGGGATTCGTCATGAAGCTGTCGCGTGACGGCCAGCTTGGTAACTTGATGCATGGTTACGCACACACGTTCTTATTCATTTGCGTCCTTATTATTGCATACCTTGTATTCTGGTATTACGTCGGCAGTTATTTTAACATCAAAAAATGCGTCAGCAGCCTTCGTGAGATGCTGCCAGCTGGTATTACAGGCCTTACGACAATGTCTAGCTCTGCCGCAATGCCTGTTACATTGGATGCAACTGAAAAGAATATCAATGACCGAGAATTTGCTGACTTTATTATCCCAACCAGTGTGAATGCCCACTTAATGGGCGATGGGCTAAGCATCACGATAACAGCAATGGCATTGCTACTTATGTCAGGACAAGGTTTGCCAACGTGGCCCATATTTTTGATGTATACAATACATTACTGCCTGGTGAAGTTCTCGGCAGCAGGTGTTCCTGGCGGCGGCGTGATTGTGATTTTACCAGTTGTACGTGATTATCTAGGGCTAGACGAAGCCACAACATCACTGTTGGCGACGATTTATATGCTGCAAGACCCTATTTTGACATCAGCGAATGTCATGGGCAATGGCGCCTTTGCCATGGTTACGCATCGGCTATTAAAGCCAATGCTGGGAGAGCAATCAGAACAAGAGATCGTTCTAAATCAAGCCGTGCAAAACGCCACTTGACGCGCTGCCCATTACGCGCGACAGTAGGAATATAAAATCAACCACTCCGCTCGTGTCCGGGAGCAAGGATTACATGACCTATTTTTCATTCAATATTTTGTCGACGACGCGCACGATTTTTACTGGACAAATCAAGCAAATATCATTGCCTGGTGTAAAGGGAAAGATGACATTGCTTGCTGACCATATGCCGATTATCTCTGCATTGACTGCGGGACATGTCTCTATCTTGCGCGATGACTCTAAAGAATCTATCAAAGTTTTTCCAATTCCGGGCGGTTTTGTTGATATGAAAGATAACAAGTGCACTGTGTTTGTGAATGACCAAGATGACTTGCTGTCCTTGCTTTTGCAGGATCATGCGCGACGGGTTTAGTGTTTAACCCTATTTTTTCACGTGATAATAATGAAATGGCGTCTTCTTAGCATACTCGCTATTTTTAAAATGTTTGTGCAGAAGTTTAAATACCATATAAGATGACTCTAAATTGCTGCTAGCATCATAGTGTTTATTATACCGGCTCATCTGAATACAGCGATGCATCATTTCTGGCAACAATGGATCTTTTGGATTTTCATTAAACCAAGCAATGGTGCGTTTACAAAAATAATCAGTTTTATCACCCATTTTTTCAGCTAAAGCTTTTAATTCATACGACACTGCTTTTTGATCCTCAGCTGATAAGAAGTTTACGTCAGGTTTTTCGGCACATCGTTTAAACACATTATCTTTCCACCATTGATCTCTAAATCCACTTTTTATATCGAATTCATTTAGATCTAAATATCCACCAGCTCTCCATGAATGTGGATTAACAAATATGCTCATTTTTGGATACCGTAAAATAATAAGACTTCCTATAAATGAACGACGGCTTGGATCCTTTTCATTTACGTATAGATCGAGAGACTCCTTAAGTTTAGGCTGCATTACCTGTAATTGTTGAGCGGCCGTAATCGATTCTTTCTCCGCACCCAAAATCACACTCCGTGAAAAAGCCGCCATCAATAAATTTTCTTTCAGCCAATCAGCAAACTCTTTCTGCGCTGCAGCTTTTAAAAGCATCGCAACAGACGTCTTTTGCACAGCATCAAAATGCTCCCAGTCAAAATCAAGCTCAGACTTTTTTGAAAACTCATATTCTTTATAATTAAACGGCAATAAAGATCCATCTTGCAAATCAACAGGCATTTGTAGAATGTTATGTAAAAAGTCAGAGTAGCTTGTGGCTATTTTCAAATCTAAAAAACGATTTTTTTTTGAAATCGCAATTGGTTCTGACACCAAAGCATCAACAATAGCATTCGCTTTTTCTTTATTGCCCA
>CAIOTO010000048.1 GCA_903861255.1 uncultured Alphaproteobacteria bacterium
AGTATTGATTTTATTGTTTCAAGTATTTCTCTGACTTGATCAGAGGACCATGGATGGAAAACTGAAAAGGAAGCGAGTACAGATAAAAATTACAATCTTTTGTCTTCCTTAAATTACACGTAACAAACCTCATTTATTTTTATAAAAAATTATAGTATAATTCTACATAAATTATTTTTATATGAGGACTTTCCATGAAAAACTCCCTACGCACGTTAATATGTACTACTTTATTTTTGATCATTTGCATTGCATCAGCTCCTAAATCATACGCAATTGCATCAGCTCCTAAATCATACGCAATGGATTTAGGCGGGGATGATAAATCACCTACAGCAGGCTATATAAACATTCCAGGTGTTGATCGAAAGGATCTCTTTGATGCACTGTATGACCGTGCAGTCGAATTTAACCAGCAAAAGCAGAATTCAGCTGAAACCACAGGATTGGGTGCGTGGTGGCATTCAGTATGCGACCGTATTCCCACACTCAGCCATTTTGGAACCACCACCGAAAAGCCCCGCACAATGACTTATGCAGAAGCGGCAGCTATGTTTTATCCAAAATTGGAGAGACATTTTTTTGGCACAACACACCACTCATCGCTGCATAGAGGTGCAGACGACAGAACATTAAATGTTGGGCAAAGCGTTGAGATTCCATCCGTTGATGGGCATCAGCTGGACTTGATATTTAAGCGTGGCACTGATGCTTTGTTGCCAGGACAGATGCACGACATACTTTATGTTGCAAGCTATAATAGAATGTATGGAGAAGGCGAGGCTGAAAGAATTTATAGAGAGCGTCGAACAAGAGATGAAAGACTTCACTCTGCTGAGGATTTACTCACAAAACTACGACGCAGATCCTCTAAGTAGAGCAAGGCTGCCATGGACGATCAATCAACATTAACTGTTTCTGAAAGAAAAGATGATGATACGGATGTAGTCGTCATTCACTTTAATAGATCAAGCACTCCAAAAGAGGAAAATTAATCGTAAAGACCAATTGCCCTGCATCATCCTTCGAACTCGCTTTAAAAATATTTACTGTTGATGCTGCATAGGTTTATCTGTAATACGTTAAGTATTGCCTCTCATGTTACCCATCATTTTTAAAGCTGCGCCCTTGCGTGTCTTCCCCGGGCTTGACCCGGGGATCTAAAATACAAAAAGGTAGATACTAGTTATGTGTTAAACTATTAAAAAGCAGCCGAGATCACCGGGTCAAGCCCAGTGACGACAAGAGTGAAGGGTGGTATGATTGCCTCTTGATGATTATAAAAACATAAAATCAAGTTTGATGATGACAATTTAGTCGTCCAAGAATGATATAAAAACATAGACATAACATGATTCTATTCACTGAAATATTATTAACCGGGACCATCTCTCAGCAAGCCCCAGAAAGCGTGCCCGTCTACATACGTGAACGCAAAGGGTCAACGCGCATAACTATGTCATTTTCCACGAAAGAACGGCACGTGGTCGTTAGCGCACCCAAACGCACCACAAAAACATTCCTACGCGAATTCATTACAAAGCATCAAGGCTGGATTGAAAAACAAGTCGCAAAACATGGCATCGCTGCGCAAGCATTCGCACCCGGCATGGTTATTCCCTACAAAGGGAAATCGCATACAATTACGCATGAAGAATCAAATAAGGTGCTTATCAAGCCTGATGGAGATCTATTTTTTGTACGCGCAGCAGCAACGCGTGTTGATACACTTGTTAGGCGCTGGCTTCTCAAACAAGCTATGGACGCCTGCAACACAGCAAGTCTGCACTTTGCCAAAGCATTAGATGTCACGGTTGCAAAGGTATCTGTGAAATCAATGCATACCCGTTGGGGAAGTTGTTCATCCGCTGGAAATTTGAATTACAATTGGCGATTGATTTTAGCGCCAGAAGAGGTTCTCGTTTATGTTTGCGCACATGAAGTCGCGCACCGTGTGCATATGAACCATTCAAAAGCGTTTTGGGATACGGTGGCAAAAGTTTGCCCGCATCACGCGACGGCACGCGCATGGCTCAAGAAAAATGGCAGTTCGTTGTATGTGTTTGGGTGAAGTTTTTGATGGATATAGTTTCCCTCGGATGTGATCCGAGGGTCCATGTATTTGTGTGGATCCCATGTTCGAGTCACAGGAAAACTAAGGAAAGTTAAGTCGCATTCCTACCAAGCATAAGCTCTGTCACAACAGTAAGTAAGCGCAAAGAATCTTCCTTCTTTCTGATGAGTTCCAATGGTGCGCGACCATCAATTGCTTCAATCTCTAAATCAGCGCCTTCACGTATCAAATATTCAGCAATATCCATACAACCCAAACCACATGCAAAATGGAGAGGTGTCCATTTATTTTGAAGAGCAATATTTTTATCCATTCCTTTAGCGAGAAGCGCCTGCAAGATGCGAATATCTTTATTTACGCAAAACATCGCATTGAGAAAAAATGGCTCAAAGGCTCTTCGAACGTCTTCATTCACATCTGCATTAATAAGACACAGTGAAAGGTCGATGTTTGACGAAGTGAAAACAATCTTTAAGGGCGTTAATCCTGTTGTGTCAGCAGCCCCTAAATTGGCTTTATTACGAATAATCAGTGTTACTAGATCAAGATTAATGGGTTCAGATAACAAAGCCATATGAATAGGCAGAACTCCTTCATTGTTTGGTGCATTAACGATTGCGCCAGCATCAAGCAGCAATGTAACCACCCCTAGACGATTATATTGAACCGCAGCATGAAGTGCTGTAAAACCATCAACATCCGCAAGTTCTTTATTGGCACCTTTTGTAAGCAATTTTTGTACAATACCCTCAAAGCCATTTCCGCTTGCCATATATAATGCCGAGAAACGTCTATCATTTTGAGCATCAATTTGAATGTTTTCATCAGCCAGCAAGATATCGACAAGATTTTCGAAACCTAAATAGCAGGCTACCTGCAAAGGAGTATTTCCCCCTATACCACGTGTATTTATGTCCGCCCCGAGGCCAAGCAGCTCTGCAACCAATAACAGATCGACGACTCGATCAGATCCCTTGCACGCTGTGTATAAATCATTATTGAGTTTTTCTTGTTCTTCGGCTGTGCGTGTCGTGGGGGTGGTTGGTGATGCGGGGGTCGTGTCAGGTGTTGTTTCGTCAAGTCTGATCAAATCAAGTCTAATAGCTAGCGGTTTAAGGTCAGGAAGTTGTTCCATTGCAGTGGCGACAGGGCATAAACTGGCTGCAGTAAATAGTGTAAAAAAGTAAGCAAGGAGATGTTTCATGATGGGGATCCTTTCAAGAGAAACGGAGAGGTGTTCTAGCTTGAAATTAGGCAGATATATTTAATTTTAGGTTAATTTTATCATTTTGTTGTGTTGCTCATGCTGCTCCATATCCTCAAGAAAACATATTAACATCATTGCTCGCATTAAATATAACCTACCGTCATGTCGAACCCGAAGGGTGTGGCCATCCAGAAAACAGACTAGATCACCACGCTTGCTTCTCAAGCTCGTGATGACGATTATGCACCATGAACTGGATTATTGCGCGTTTTATTCAGAACAACACTAAAACGTCACCCAACACTCACCACCAACGCATACCCTTGGTGACGAATCGTTTGAATCAAATCCAAACTTGGGTCAATGCTTTTCATTTTGTGCCGAAGTCTGTTCACCTGCACGTCAACGGTGCGATCACTCACGCGGTGCCCAATTTTTTGCGCAAGTTCATCACGTGTAAAGGGCTGATTCACACGTTGCGCCAATAACCGCAGCAACAAACGTTCTGTCGATGTCAATGTGACCGGCTCATGTTTATACAATAAAATGCCGCTTTTAAGATCAAAACGAAATCCACCAAACGTAATGACCTCAGATGTTGACGACGTCCCGTTTCTTCGCTTTAGTTGCGCCCGTATTCGTGCAACTAATTCCAAAGGTTCAAACGGTTTTGTTAGGTAATCATCAACGCCTAAATCAAAAGCCTCTAGCTTATCGGATAATTGATCCAGCGCAGTCAGTAGCAAAATCGGTGTTTGATCGGTCAAGCGAAGGTTTTCCGTAAGTTCAATCCCACTTTCACCCGGCATCATCACATCGAGAACAATTAAATCAAATGCTTGATTCGCCAGATGAATGCGCGCCTCAGCTGCGTTCGCGGCAACATCACAGCGAAACCCTTGTGTACTTAGAAAATCCACCAACAAACGACGAATCGCACTATCGTCATCAACGATCAGCAAATGTGGCTCGACTGTGAGATCTAGCTCAGGCGGTTCTTTACTCGGTGTTAACGGCATAGCGCACAAAATTTTAATCCTACTATATAAAGCGTAGCAGAGTTCATTTTTTCAATGAAACAAAAAGTGATGAGGGGGATCCTAATTAAGCAATGCTATTCGGTTAAGAAATATCACCCCACGTATCGTCATTGCGAGGAAGCAAAGCTGACGCGGCAATCTGGCTGTTTGAGCACAAGATCACCACGTCGCTAACGCTCCTCGTGATGACCACATCTTAACCGAATGACATTGCCTAATTAGTAACGGCATCCCAAAAATCCTTTGCTAAATTCTGGCCATACAAACGTTCAGGAACACGCAAACCTGTTGGTGATGTAATATTGACCTCGATCAAGCGATCACCAACGGCGTCGATGCCTGCTAACATAATTCCGTGTTCTATCAAAAATGGTGCCAATCGTTCGGCAATCATATGATCTGCAGCGCTTACATCACACGGTTCAGCCGTGCCACCCACGGCCATATTACCTCGAATGGTGCCAGACTTTGGTGTGCGCTTAAACACGGCTTTAAGCTGACCATTAATCATTAAAAGTCGGCGATCATCGGTTGTTACTGCAGGCAAAAATTCTTGTGCAATAACGCCAAAAGGATAGCGTGCACACATCATATCAATAATTGCATCGCAGTTCGCATCGGTTGCCCTTAAAATAAATACATCCGCCCCGCCGAATCCACATACAATGGCTTTAGTATGGCCGTTTTCTCAACGTTTAAGAATTCATGCACAATAGTTGGTTTTGATGTGATACATGTGCGTGGGCAAATATCTTTAAACTGAAGTGGAATCGATTTCTCACCCCATGAACGCAGCGTCATCGGACTGTTCAAAACACGTGTGGTTGCCGGTAAATTGATCAGAATATCGAGTGCGGTGATATAGCACATATCATACGGAGGATTTTGCCGTACAAGAACGAATGCTGCATCAGATAGAGTTAAACGCTCTACCTCACCGATATGCGTGATATTGCCTTTGGTGTCGACGGTAAAAAAGCGGCCATCAGCATACATCGTCCCATGATTATACACTAAATCAGCAGGTGTATAGGCAAATGAAGAATAGCCACGAAGCGCTGCCTCACCCGCCAACATCAATGATGTGTCAAAAGATGGCTTTAGCGATTCCAAAGGATCAGCTTGTATGGCAATGATTGGTTTTTGTGTCATAAATCCGTTTGCGGAGTGGTAGGTTCCTTAATGAACCGTAACACGACAACACAAAGCAGTAAACAGACAGGGATTGTTAAAATCGACATTTGATAGGCATGTGTTGAATAAAGCCGAACGCCGGAATCTGTGACGGCTCCATCCCAGAAAATATCTAGTATATGGCCTAACAATGGCTGAAATATAATCCCGCCCGTCATCACAATTCCGTTTGTAAAGCCAACAGCCGTACCGCTGATGTCAGCTGCGCTATTGTTACGTGCAAGGGTAAAGCAAAGAACTTGTCCGCCAATGAAAAAACCTGCGAGGAACATCAGTATAAAAGCAAACCAAAATGGGAAAAATGCTGCATAGGCAATGCCTATAAAAATAATGCCAGACATGATGGCTGAAAAGCGCATGACGCGTATAATCGATTTAAAATAAGTTAAAAGGTACGCTGAAAATGTGCCGCCAACGGCCATGCCTATAAAAATCATGACACTTGCGGTTGATGCATCCGCATTGCTTACTTTATATGTGTGCATTAAAAATGGCACGCCCCACAATTCAGCAAACACGGAAATAGGCAAATACATAAAACCACCAATCATGCCGCCCAACCAAATCTGTTTGTTTTTAACAAGCGATGAAAAACCCTCAAGAAATGGTTTTTCGGCGTGTATTTCTTTGTTTGTGTCGTTTTCCGGGTGATCTTTCAACCAACACCACGCGACGGCCGCCACACCAAGGCCAATAATGGCGAGCCAAAAACTGGCTTCTCTCCAACCGAGTTGATTCACAAAAAGGGCAAGTGGCCGACCAGCGCAAATACCGCCAAAGGTGCCCATCATATTGGAAAGCCCAGCAACAAGGGCAAATCGCATCGGGCTGAACCATTCAACCGTTACTTTAAGGCAGCTGATAAATGCACACGCTGAACCTGCGCCGATCATAAAACGTCCAAGTTTAGCAAGCCCAAGACTTTGACTGTCAGCAAACAATAATGTTCCAGCAACACAGAGCAATGTTGAAAACGTCACAATACGTCGAATGCCAATTTTGTCGACAATCATGCCGCAAGGGACTTGTAAGATTACATAGGCATAATAATAGAAAGAGCTAAGCACGCCAAGCGATGCTGAATTTACTTCGAAATCACGCATTAGATCATGCGTCATAACCGACGGCGACACACGCAGGAATGTTTCATATAAGTAAAAAAGGGACGTGATGCCCCAGATAAACCATTTTTGGTATTTTGATATTTTTATTTTAATCGACACAATAATGTTCCTAATTAGTCATCCTCGGACTTGATCCGAGGATCTATAAAGTTCAAAAGGCAAATGCTAAATTACGTCATAACAGAATATATGCAGCTCTTATAATAAAGATCCTCGGATCGAGTCCGAGGATGACAAACAAACAGAAAAACTAACTTAGCTTTAAGCTACTTTCTCCACCTTCTTATACGTATCACGTACAAAAAGCATAACAATCCAACCCACAAGTAAAGCAACCATAACGGCTGAAAACGCAATTTTATAATTTTCGATTGTATACAGTGGTACACCATCAACATCTTTAACGCCGTTCCACGTCAAATCAAGCAAAAATCCTAGCAATGGTTGGAACAAGATTGCACTGCTCATGACAAATGCATTTGTAAAGCCAATCGCTGTCGCTGCATATCGAAGTGGCATATTTTCTTTAACAGACACAAAGTACAATGTTTGACCGCCCGATAGTAAGCCGCCAAGGAACAGAACGATGCGCATCGTTGTGAATGATAAATCAGGCACATAAAACACAACAGCAAAACACGCTAGCGTGCCAAGAGCTGCGATCGACATAACACGTGTACGACTGTGAATCTTATTTGAAATCCAAGCACCCAAAATGCTGCCAAGTCCCATACCGATAAATACACTTACGCATGCACTTGATGCAACGGTGGAATCAATACCATAAATCAATTTCAAGTAAGGAACGCCCCACAATTCAGCAAACGCGCACAAAGGCAAATACATCACGCATCCATACACACCTATTAGCCAATTTTGTGGATTTGCCATTGCAATTTTAAGGCCATCGAGCAAACTATCTTGTTCTTCCGCCTTAATTGGTTGTATGTCTTGATTGTTTTTCTTCGCCTTTTTAGCATTTGCAATCTCTGGTGAATCAGACATCACCGTCCACGCTAGAAAACAAATGCCGACGCCAAGTGCACCCAAGATCATCATTGCACCACGCCATTCAACCGCCTCAACAAGCATAGACGTCACCGCATTTAAGCTGCCACCAACGGTTCCCATAAACATGCCAATACCAGCAATCAGTGCGAATCTGTCCGAGTTAAACCATTCAGCGCCTATTTTTGCGCAACTGATATAGGCACAGGCAGACCCCATCCCCATTAATATACGTCCCATAATAGAGGTCGCCACACTGTTGCTTTGTGAAAAGAAAAAACAACCTAAAACACATAAAAGCAAGGAAAACATAATAACTCGACGTGCGCCTAAGCGATCAACGATAACACCGCACGGCAATTGCAAAGGCGTGTACCCCCAATAATAAGCAGAACTAATCACACCAACCGTTGTGGCTGTGATTGCGTAGTCTTGCATTAAGAATTTTTCAAGAACCCCAGGTGATACGCGTAAAATATATTCATAAAGGTAAAACGACCAAGCACATACCATCACGACGCATGCATATAAGCTTTCTTTTTTATAGGGTGTTTCTAGCACTTCTGTTGTTTCTTTTGCTTCGAATAAAAAATTATCTGTGTGGTGTGTTCGTTTTACGTTGCTCGTATCCATGTCGATTGTTACTCCCTGATTTTTATGTATGCACTGAGCGTCTTGAGGTAATTCATCGTTATGTTCACCTCAATATAAAATCCTCAATATAAAATTATGGTAGCATAGATTTTAGGGATAAATGTATAAAAAAGTGTTAATTCAATCGAGAAAACATATTTTAACGCAGTGTGCAAGTTTCTCTAGTTAATCAACAATTCTAAAGCCAAAGGTCTTTCAGGATTTACGATTGTGTTAAACATGAAGCAAATAGTGTGAGCTAATATTTTTCTGCCAACTTTTGCTGATAA
>CAIOTO010000049.1 GCA_903861255.1 uncultured Alphaproteobacteria bacterium
AATAAGAAAAACAAACATAAAATGACCTAAAAAGGAGAGTTTTATTTGGGTCGTGAGTGATCTAGTTACAATTTGTTCGGGAATTTAGGTTGGATATGGCAGGTTGCTACATTCGTTTGGGGCAGCATCTTAGAAGTTCTGAATTTTTAGAAAATAAGTATCATTTTGCATCCGTTTCCTTTTTAAATGCTGGGGGAACCTATGCCAACTTGGCTCTTACGTTAAGAGAAAATTCTGACGATATGGATGTTAAAGAAATTATTACCAACTTTCTAGTTTCAAGTGCCCAGTGTTACTACTGGGCATTTTGTAATGAACCAATCGCAGTCAAAAGAGCTGCAAAGCGAAATTTGGCAATAGATTACCTTACTTATGCCAGAGAGAACAGTAACTCTCTAACGCAAGAGAGAAAACTTTTCTGGCTTTCCTGTATTGAACGCGAGCGTGCGAAATTACTTTAACTTTAATGTTTGACCATCACTATCAACGTTCACAGTCGATCCATCTAAAATATCACCCGCTAAAATTTTAAGCGCGAGTGGGTCTTGCAATTCACGTTGAATGACGCGGCGAAGAGGCCGTGCACCATACATAGGATCATAGCCAGCATCGACAAGCCATTGAAGGGCGGCGTCCGTAAAGTTAAGCGTGATTTTTCGGTCAGCAAGACGTGTTTGTAAGCCTTTCAACTGGATGCCAACGATTGCTGCCATATCTGATTTTCGCAAACGGTTAAAGATGGTTATTTCATCCAAACGATTTAGGAATTCCGGTCTGAATGCATGGCGAACAGCGGTCATGACAAGATCACGTACACGCGGGCTAATGGCTTCTGTTGGTTCTTGCTGACTCAACGCATCTGCACCAAGATTTGATGTTAGAATAACGATTGTGTTTCTGAAATCAACTGTACGCCCTTGGCTGTCAGTCAAGCGACCGTCGTCTAGCACTTGTAGCAATACGTTAAACACATCACTGTGTGCTTTTTCAACCTCATCAAATAACACTACTGAATAGGGGCGACGACGAACGGCTTCTGTTAAGGCACCGCCTTGCTCGTAACCCACATATCCTGGAGGTGCGCCAATCAAACGCGCAACAGAATGCTTTTCCATATATTCGGACATATCGATTCGAATAAGATTTGTTTCGTCATCAAATAAAAATGCTGCTAATGTTTTGCATAGCTCTGTTTTACCTACACCCGTTGGACCTAAGAATAGAAAAGAACCCATTGGCCTATTAGGGTCTTGAAGGCCTGCACGTGAACGCCTAACGGCATTTGAAATGGCATGAATAGCTTCGTCTTGCCCGATAACGCGTTCGTGGAGTTTTTCTTCCATTTTGATCAATTTTTCACGCTCACCAGTCAGCATTTTTTCAACGGGAATGCCTGTCCAACGTGACACGATCAGCGCAATGTCTTGCTCTGTGACTTCTTCTTTGAAAGATTTATGATTTTCATTATTTGAAAGTTCTGCGAGTTTCCGCTCGAGCTCTGGCAAGCGACTATACAAAATTTCACCAGCGCGTGTGAGGTCGCCTCGGCGTTGTGCAATTTCTTGTTCAGTCTTGAGCTGTTCAATTTGCGATTTAAGCTTGCGGCCTTTATCAAGATGTTGCTTTTCTTGTTGCCATATAGCATTTAGATTGCGTGATTTTTCTTCTAAATCAGCGAGTTCCTTTTCAAGCTTACCGAGGCGATCTTGCGATGCAGCGTCGCTTTCCTTTTTAAGGGCTTCACGTTCAATTTTTAGCTGAATGATGCGGCGATCAAGCTCGCCAATATCTTCAGGTTTTGAATCAACCACCATGCGCAGACGACTTGCGGCTTCATCCATCAAATCAATGGCTTTATCAGGTAAAAAGCGATCACTGATATAACGATTCGAATAGGTACATGCCGCAACAATAGCGTTATCACTAATACGCACACCGTGGTGTAGTTCATATTTTTCTTTAAGGCCACGTAAAATGGATATACTGTCTTCGACTGTTGGTTCAGACACAAAGACAGATTGAAAACGACGTGCAAGGGCAGGGTCCTTTTCTATATAAAGACGATACTCATCGAGAGTGGTTGCGCCAATGCAATGGAGTTCACCACGTGCAAGGGCAGGTTTTAGCATATTTGATGCATCCATGGCGCCATCAGTTTTCCCTGCGCCAACAAGTGTGTGTAGCTCGTCAATAAAGACGATGACTTCGCCTGCAGCATTTGTGATTTCTGCCAGCACTGCCTTTAGGCGTTCTTCAAATTCACCGCGGTATTTAGCGCCAGCAAGTAGTGCACCTAAATCAAGTGACATCAGCTTTGTATTACGCATAGATTCTGGCACGTCACCCTTAACAATGCGTTGTGCAAGCCCTTCAGCAATAGCTGTTTTACCAACGCCTGGTTCACCAATTAATACGGGATTATTTTTTGTACGACGGCATAGGACTTGAATGGTGCGTCTAATTTCCTCGTCACGTCCTATGACGGGATCGAGCTTACCTTCACGTACAGCTTGTGTTAAATCACGCGCGTATTTTTTTAATGCATCATAGCTTTCTTCAGCAGATTGTGATTCAACTTTTCTGCCTTGTCTTAATGTTTGAATGGCTGTGTCAATTGCCTTTTGTGTTGCACCAATGCTTTCGATAAGTTCTTTTGTTGGTGAAATTGTAGTGAGGCCGTACAGAAGAATTTCTGCACTGACAAATGAATCACCCATCTGAGTTGATTTTTGTTCAGCTGCTTCCAATGCTTTTGCAAGTTCTTGTGACATGTAAATATTGCCAGCACCAGTGCCCGATACACTTGGTATTTTTTTAAGCCCATCAATAATTTTTTGTTCAAGTTGTGAAACACTTCCACCAGCATTTTGCAGAACCGTTGCACATAATCCATCAGGATCATCGACGAGTACTTTTAAAAGATGTAAAGGGTTTAGCTGCTGATGGCCTTCGCGCACAGCAAGCATCTGCGCGTTTTGAAGCATTCCTTGACTTCTCTGTGTGTAACGATCGGTTTGCATAAAAACTCCTATACTAAAAAGAAAAGAAAAAAGAGATTGTGTGATAATTTTTGCTCATTTACCTGACTTAAATTTAGTGCATTGCTAAGGCGAGATCAAGAGTGAGTTTGTTTGCATTGAGTTAGGGGTGGTTTAATTTTGCTTTATAATACACACCAATAAATAGCATGAAAGGATTTTTAAATAATTATTAACGCAGCATATGTTAAAATTTGTATGATTGAATGAGTCCGGTGAATTCCCCGGGCATTTTCTATACATGTCTCATCTTTGTAGCCGTGTCTGTTTTGAATCAATGTATGAGAGTATGAAATTGTGCTTAAGACAAAATTTCTAGGAAAATATAAAAAATTTATTTATGTTCTACGCAAGGTTCATTTGACCCGTAAGAAGAAAATAGTAATAGCAATAACGGCAATTATATGTGTTGTAAGTGCTCTTTATTTCTTCGTAGGTGCGTCCAGAAACGTCGAGCCAATTTTAAAAGTGGTTGAAGTTGTGACGGCAGCGCCTCAAAGTATAGAGCAAACTGTACGTCTTATCGGTACAGTTCGCGCAAAACGTGCAACGATACTTATGGCGAAAGCAACGGGTGTTTTGGAAATTTTAAAACAATCAGGCGAGAATGTTACCAAAGGCACACTTATTGCACGCATTATTAATCCAGATCTTGAAAAACGATATGAATTTGCAGTGTCAACTGCTCGTATTGCAAAGGAACAATATGACCGAACATTAATATTGATGAAAACAGGAGCGACAAGTAAACAAACATCTGAAGAAAAGCAATCAGCTCTTCTTGAAGCAGAACGAAATTTAGCTACTGCAAAAATAGAACTTGATAAACTTAGATTTTATGCTCCATTTGATGGAATTATTGGTGCATATAAGGAACGTGATGGCACGGAAATTAAAAATGAAGTGCCGCTGCTTTCTTTTTATGATCCAGTGGCCTTGTTTGTTGATTTTGATGTGCCCGCGACATTGCTAGCGTCAGTTAATGTTGGACAAAAGGTTGTGGTTGATGGAAAATCTTATGCCTTAACTCAAGTTCAGAAAATGCTTGATCCTTTAACACATATGGCGCCTGCAACTGTCGATATAATAGCTGACGGTCATATTATTGGAATGCCTATCGATCTCACCCTGACAGTTTTTGAAAAGAATAATGTGCTTGTTTTGCCAGATGAAGCGGTCTTTCTGGATCAAGGGAAGCCTCATGTTTATATTATTAAAGATTCGAAAACTATGCTTACTCCCGTAGGGCTTGGGTTGCGTGCAAAAGATAAGGTGGAAATAATAAATGGACTTAGTAAAGGAGATGTAGTTGTCTCTCAAGGGCAAGGACGTTTGTCAGATAGCATGAAAGTACGAATCTATGATCCAGAAAATGATAAAAAAGCAAGTAGTGCAAATCAAAAACCGCGAGAAAAATTAAATGAACTTAACAGAGTATTTCGTTAAACATCCCGTTATTGCACTTGTTTTGAATGCAATGATTTTAGTTGTTGGTGTCTTAAGTTTTAATCATTTGGCAATTAGAGAATATCCTAAGGTTACTTTTCCAACACTAACCGTTACTGCTTTATATCCAAATGCAACGGCTGATGTTGTCGAGTCTTCCGTTACAAGTATACTGGAAGATAAGCTGTCTGGGATTGAAGGCCTTTTGAGCATGCAATCCAAGACGACTTCTGGACAAGTTGAGATTACGCTTGAGTTTAGCAATAGTTCATCGATTGATAGTGCTACGGCTGCAGCGCGCGATGCAATATCTTTGGCCCAGTCAAATTTGCCAAAAGAGGTTAAATCACCAACGATTGCAAAAAAGAAATTAGATGATAATGGCCCTCCATTTATGGCTATATCCGTCGATTCAGATTTAACGGATATAGGTGCAATCACTCATTATGCAAATTTAAATTTAACGAATGTATTTAAAAGTGTTCCGGGTGTTGCATCAGTGACTGTCTGGGGGCAAGAATATGTTTACGAGATATCGCTGGACTTAAAAAAATTATATTCCTTTGGCATAAATGCTGATGAAGTTTATGCCGTGTTAGATAAAAATCGTGCATCTCTTCCTGTTGGTAAATTTCAGGATCAAATTCCAACAACCTTAGTAAAGGTGCTGAATTCAAAGGAAGATTATGAAAACCTTATTATTAAATCACCAACAATTCTTTTAAGTTCTGTTGCGACAGTTACGCAAAAAAGTGATGATACGTCGTCTCGTGTTCGGGTGAACGGAAAGTCGGGGGTTATTATTTCAATTCATCGTGCTCCAGATGCCAATCCGATTGATGTATCTAATTTAGTTGCAAAAAAACTTGCTGATATAAAGCATAGCTTGCCATCAAACATGCGCGTGGACGTAGTTTTGGATCAAGCTGTGTTTATAAAATCATCGGTTGATACGATAAAATCATCAATTATTGAAGCAATTTTTTTAGTACTTTTTATTGTTTTTTTATTTTTAGGCTCTATTAGGGCTACCCTTATTCCATTGATGACAATTCCAATATCTCTCCTTGGAACAATGTTGTTCCTTAACATGTGTGGTTATTCAATTAATATAATGACCTTGCTTGCGATGGTGCTTGCTATAGGTCTTGTTGTTGATGATGCGATTGTTGTACTTGAAAATATAGCACGTCACCTGAGTGAGGGATTAAAGCCAATTGATGCTGCAATCAAGGGAAGCAAAGAAATAAGTTTCGCTATTATTGCTATGACATTTACACTTGTGAGTGTCTTTATGCCAATAGCTTTTGTGCAAGGACCAGTAGGCCAATTGTTTGTTGAATTTGCAGTAGCACTTGCTGGCAGCGTATTAATATCAGGTGTGGTTGCCTTAAGTCTTTCCCCTCTGATGTGTTCGTGGCTCTTAAAAGGCCAGCATAGAGAGCATTGGCTAACGGTAGATGTTTTTTTAGACAAGCTTACTGTTAGTTATACAAAACTACTTGATGTTGTGTTGCACAAAACAAAATTTGTGATTTTATTTATGATTGGTGCATTTGCCACTACGTTTTTCCTTGTCACTATATTGCCTGCTGAAATGACGCCAAAAGAAGATAGGGGGCTTATAGGTGTTTGGATTCCTCCAATTCCTGGGAAAGATATAAATGCACTTGATCAACGTATAACACAAGTTCAACAGAGGATTGGAGTTATGCCTGAAGCTGAAAATGTGCTTGTGTTTGCTGGTGATTGGGGAGCATCACTTTGTTTTGGCTTAAAGCCAAAGAAAGAGAGAGAAAAATCTGCTCTTGAGCTAAAACAAAAAATATATGCTATTTTAGCCGACTTTCCCTCTGTGGATCTTTTTCCGTGGATTGTTGATTCTGGTTTGCCAGGGTTGGATGGCGCTGATGGTTCTGATCTTAAAATGGTGATTTCGACCGTCGATACCTATCCTGTGTTGTATGCAGTTGGCGAAAAACTAACAAAAGCATCGCGTGATAAAGCAGTGTTCCCATCCCTTGCACATGATTTGAATCTGAATAGCAAAGCATATGAAATTAATATGGATGAGAATCTATTAGGTAAACTTGATCTTAGTCAAACAGCTATTTCTCAGCTAATCGCTATTTTCTTTAGCGGCGACAGATCGCTTACATTCAATAAAGACGGTGTTTTTTACACACTTATATTAAAGGGTCACGCAGTGTGCAAGTTTCTCTAGTTAATCAACAATTCTAAAGCCAAAGGTCTTTCAGGATTTACGATTGTGTTAAACATGAAGCAAATAGTGTGAGCTAATATTTTTCTGCCAACTTTTGCTGATAA
>CAIOTO010000050.1 GCA_903861255.1 uncultured Alphaproteobacteria bacterium
ATAAATAATAATAAGGAAAAATAAAAAACTATGAATATATCTAAAATAATAGTGTGTGCTGTATCATTTGCAAGCGTTGGTTTTGCAGTTGAGAATGATTATACAGAGAATCGATCTGTTGGCAGCAGAGGATCTGTCGTAAAGCCAGTAAAGCGTGCAATCCCTAAAGGCGGCGATGTTTCAGCTAATAAATCTAAGCCTGGTGTAGATCGTCAGGCTCTTGTTGATGTAACGAATGGTCAAAAACGAATTTCAAAGCCAAATCCTAGGTATTTAAACTCCAGTACTGAGCAAGTTTTAGATTCCAGTACTGAGAAAGTTGTCAAGAAGAAGGCAGTAGCCGGTCGTAAGAAAGTAAAAGCTAAGCGCCCAGCAAATAGTGCAAAAAGAGCAAGTCCAACACAAAGTGCTGCAGTATTTACCATACTTTCTGATGATTCTTCATCAGGTCATACAACGCCTGCAGAAGGCTCCATGGGTTCAAGAACGGCTAGTTTTGATTCATCCAGAGCATCAAGTCCTGTTTTGGGTGGTGATGATGTGGCTGATGGCGATGATGCTTTAAATACTTCATTTGGGTCTATGGGGCTCCAAGAAGATAAAGAAGCTTATAAGGCACTTGAGGGTGATTCTTGGTTTGGTTCTGATTTTGATGAAGATGATGCGCGGGTAAATGTTTTACTTGCATCGCCTGTTGCTACACGTCAAATATTAAGCGCCGCTGTTATTGTTCCTAAGACTCCAACGGAAGAGGATTGGAGATACGTTCTTGGCTTGGCAGCGCAAGATGCTACGCCTTTTGAATTGGGTGGCACTTACAAGGGAGATATATATACACCGTTTGATCCAGATACGTATGCTGATCCGCTTTTTAGCGTTATAGATCCATTAAGTCCAATAGGCCAAGCGGAATTTGATAGCTTGGTTGAGGAAATGTACCCAGAAAGATTTATCTTTTAGTGTGCATAAACGAAATGTAAAGGAATTCAGATGGATAATGGATTTGTGAAAACAGAGCATTGTTTGTTTGGATCCTTACATGTTTTAAAGGCTTCGATGACATTTTATGTGCGTCAATAAACATGGAAATACTCAGTGTCTAAAATCCGCCGTCATCACAGCCTGCCAGGTCGAAGCCTTGGCGAAGACTGGAGGAGGCAAAGCCGACGTGGTGATCCAGTGGGGTTGTTTTTCTGGATGGCCGCGACTCTTTGAGGCTCGACATGACGAATACAGATTCATACTAAAAAGTATTTTTATGTTTATTAGCTATACATGTCAGAGAGGTTTTTGAAATAACTACCGTAATTACAAATGTCCACCCTCGTATTGTATTTTGTGCAAGCAGAATTTAATGCGGGGGTGCTTGTGCGAGGTCTCTGCGGAGGGCTCCTTTCTTTGCAGGGACAGGGTAATTAAAAACAAATAAACGATTTAAACAATAAGGAAAAATAAATGAATACGTTTAAAACAACAGCATGCATGCTTTTGCTGACGACAGCTGGGTTTGTTATGGAAAATGATGGCACTCCGCCACATACACCGCTGCATCATCAGCATGCAAATATAGTGACTCCAATTCAGCAGGCGCTTGGTGGATTACATATTGGTACTCCTGCTGG
>CAIOTO010000051.1 GCA_903861255.1 uncultured Alphaproteobacteria bacterium
AAGCACTACTCCAATTTCGGTCGTACTACTGCAGCATCAGCATCTGCTTAGCAAACATCATCATCATCATTATCATCATCATCCTCATCATCATCATCATCATCATCATCATCAGCGGCAGCGGCAGCGGCACCACATCTCATCCCGATGCGTTTTCTTCCTGTGCTTTGTTTTTTCCTATTATGTCACCTCCCTGGGTGCGTGGCGAGCAGTGCTGGGGGTATTTTCACGTCTAAAGTCGGATTAAAGGCATCAGAGAATGGTGGCCAGCAGTCAGGAAATGGTCAATTAAAATTGTTTTCACTGCCACCTCGTGCACTACCGAGTGTGGAATCAGTCTTTAACGGGCGCCGTTTGGAGCTTTTGAACGAGTGAACAGAATTGTGTCACAAAATTCGATCAAATTTTACTATGGTTAATGCTTGCGCTGGGCACAACTCTCCTGCATTTCTAGAGTTTCTAGAAGTACAGCGTCGATTATTGGGGGGAGGTGGAACTACCGTACAGCCATCGACATCTCAGGAGTGGGATGCGCAATGCACTTCAATTTCTTCGACAGATAGAAGTTTGTCACAAAATTTTTCTCGTGATCCAGCCGTTTGCGCTGCTGCTAGCTTCGTTGCCGTGCCTTTCCCGCTCAACCCGTCAATCGCGAAGAAAATCGATCAATCTAACCATAAGCTGACAGAGAGTAGCGAAAATCAAAATGGAGCAGCAGCAGCAGCAGGAGCAGCAGCAGCAGGAGAAACCGTTGTTGATGTCACTGGCGTTACGGCAGCTGTAGTAATAACTGTTGATGCAGCAGCCGTTGTGTTTACAGGAACAGCTTGCGGTGCTGCTGGCAATGCAGAAGGCAATGACGTTGGCAATGCAGAAGGTAATGACGTTGGCAATGCAGAGGGCAATGACGTTGGCAATGCAGAGGGTAATGACGTTGGCAATGCAGAGGGTAATGACGTTGGCAATGCAGAGGGTAATGACGTTGGCAATGCAGAGGGTAATGACGTTGGTAAAGATGTAGCTGAAGCTGGAGCAACTGCAGCAGCAGGAGCGGCAGCAACAGGAGTAACGGTTGATGAATCAGTTGAAGTCGCTGCACAGACCGCAGTTATGCTAATTGCACTTATCGCAACAATGCGATTCAAAGAAAGTGAAAATTTTTTCATAAAATTACCTATATCAAGATTTTTTGTCCCTTAATACAGTTTTATAATATGGAAGTTAATATTTGGTTAAGAAGCCTCAAGATTAATTTTCAACAATACTCTTAGAAATGATCTCTTGCTTTAATACGCCAATGGCCTTTGCTGGATTCAAACCCTTGGGACATGTCTTTGTGCAGTTCATAATTGTATGGCATCGATAAAGCTTAAATGAGTCATCAAGATCATTCAAACGCTCATTTGTTGCATTGTCCCTACTATCCGCGACGAAGCGATAACTTTGTAATAAAGTAGCAGGCCCCAAGTATTGATCTTGATTCCACCAGTAACTAGGACAACTCGTAGAACAGCTAAAACACATGATGCATTCCCACAAACCATCAAGTTTCTCTCGCTCTTCTGGAGTTTGGAGACGTTCGCGCACCTCTCCATCACGCATTGATGGCTCCTGCGTGGACTGTATCCAGGGTTTTATACTTGCGTATTGTTTATAAGCTTGCGTAAGATCTGCAACCAAATCTTTCACAACTGGCATGTGTGGTAAGGGATTGATGTGAATTGTGCCCTTGATATCAGCTATGGGCTTGATACATGCCAATGTGTTTGTACCATCTATGTTCATTGAACAACTGCCGCAAATTCCTTCTCGGCATGATCTGCGAAAGGCCAACTGCGTATCTGTTGTATTTTTAATATAAAGTAATGCATCAAGCACCATCGGGCCACATTTATTCGTATCAATCTCAAATGTGTCATAACGTGGGTTTGCATCTATATCAGGATTGTAGCGATAAATTTGGAATGTCCTTGTTGTCATATCGGTTACTGAGTCAGTAGGCACTGCATGATGAATACCCTCTTTAACCGTAGAATTTTTTGGCAATCGAATATGCACCATCGAGATTATCCTTTATTTGATCTTAACAATATCCCAGCAGCACTCAAGTTTTCTAGTCAGCCACCTCTCTCGTGTCGTCCCCGGGCTTGACCCGGGGATCTAAAAGTATGTAAGACTATGAGGATTGAATCTGATTAATCATCATAGATCCCCGGATGTCGTCCGGGGATGACACAAGAAGTTAGGTTTTAAAAAACGTACACACTACGTTAACAATACCTCCTCATTATAAATATAATTTTAACTAAAATGGAAACAAAAATGATTCAAGGAACTTTACTGCGACGATACAAACGCTTTTTAGCCGATGTGCAGTTAAAATCTGGTGAGGTTATTGTTGCATATTGCTGCAATACGGGAAAATTACTTGGTGTCCCAGAAAATGCGCTGATTATGCTAAGTGATCATGGGTCTGATACAAAACGCAAGCTACGCTATACCTGGGAATGGTTCAAAGATGGCGAAACATGGGTTGGAATCAACACACACGAGGCGAACAAGATCGTATATGAATTGCTACTAAACAAACAAATTCCAGGGCTCGAACATTACACAAGCATCCGAAAAGAAGTCAAATATGGTCAAAATTCCCGCATTGATTTTTTATTAGAGGACGACCATCAGCGTCTTTATCTTGAAGTCAAAAGTGTTCACATGCGGCGCGGAACGACGGCCGTCTTTCCTGATTGCCCGACCGAGCGAGGTGCAAAGCATATGTTTGAATTAAGTCAAATAATTGATACAAACACAAAATCGGCGGCACTGTATCTTATCCAACGTGATGATTGTGATACTTTTTCAATTGCAGCTGATCTTGATCCAATTTATGCAAAAGCAGCTGAAACTGCCCGCAAATGTGGCGTGCAAATGATGGCTGCCACGCTGACAATGGATGCAGCAACAGGCGTGCATTTCAAAGGAATGCTATCAGTAATTTAGGACATAAAAAAACCCGCTTTATGCGGGCTTTTTAGCATTTAACTTTTAAATTATTATTTCAAAATCTTCGCAACAACGCCCGCACCAACGGTACGACCACCTTCACGAATCGCAAAACGAAGTCCTTCGTCCATCGCGATTGGGGCAATTAAGTTAACAACAACGCTTACGTTATCGCCAGGCATAACCATCTCAACGCCTGCTTTCAAATCAACCGTTCCCGTTACGTCCGTTGTACGGAAGTAAAACTGTGGACGATAGTTTGTGAAAAATGGCGTGTGACGACCACCTTCT
>CAIOTO010000052.1 GCA_903861255.1 uncultured Alphaproteobacteria bacterium
ACTGAATCTAGCTGCGACGTCGCCTCGTCCAAAATTAAAATCGGTGCGTTCTTTAATATTGCCCGCGCGATCGCAACACGTTGACGTTGACCACCCGAAAGCTTAACACCGCGCTCACCCACCAGTGAATCATACCCATTTTGTAGTTTCGCGATAAACGCGTCTGCATGCGCACGTTTTGCTGCCTCTATCACCTCAGCATCGGTCGCACTATCCCTGGCATAACGGATATTTTCCATCAATGTTCGATGAAATAACGATGGGTCTTGTGGGATCATACCGATGTTTGCGCGCAGGGAATCTTGTGTTACATCTCGAATATCGTGCCCGTCAATAAGTATTCGGCCATCCGTTACATCATACAGCCGTAGAATCAAATTCGAGAACGTTGTTTTTCCGCCGCCTGAATAGCCAACCAAGCCAACTTTTTGACCCGGATCGATGGTGACGGATTTATTCGTAAATAATGGTTCAGACCCTTTGTAGTGAAAGCCAACGTTATCAAACGTGATCTGCCCTTTTGTAACGCAGAGCTCTGTTGCATTCGGTTTATCTTGAATTTCAAGTGGCGTATCAAAAAAGGCAAGCGTTTGGTCAACTGTGCCCCAACTGTTAATGAAATCTCTCAACTGATATGAAATTTCGAATAATTTATCGAACATTTTGAAATTCAGCATAAACACAAGCGCGAAATCACCCGGTGAAATCAAATGATTATTGTGCAAATGGACAAGTAAGATCAAAAATCCGATGACATAAACGGAAATAATCATGCCCTGGGCAAGGTAAAATTTTATTGAAAAATACCCTGATCTTTGAGCCTTCTCAATGTAATCTTGGCTGACACGATTCAATTGATCCATCTCGCGATTGGCTGCACTAAATAATTTGACGTTCAAAATATTACTCAGATTATCAGATAAATGCCCCCAGATCTGTGATTTGGCATCGGCATATTCCTTAACAAGTGGGATTGTCTTTTTTATGCCAAAGGATAGGGATAAGAAAAAAGCAATGACCGATACGAATAACCCAATAGCGAACATATTATGAATCTGTGCTAACAGAAACATCGTTACAAATGTTGTCATGCTAAACTGAAGAAATTGATAGCCAATTGTGTAGATAATTCCAGGCGCAAGATTAAAAACATTGCTGATTTTGGCAGAAATAGTGCCTGCCAGATTATCTTGAAAAACACTGTATGAATAATGACTGACTTTATGCATCAGCGAAGAAGCTATGTCTGACCTGAAATGGAATGTATATTTCAGATTGCACCATTGACTAAATTCCCATATACAAATGCTGAAAATTTGAACGAAAGCATACACGATGACTAACGTCCAAATGGAATAGGAATTTGCACCAACTGTTGCGTTGATCAATAATTTAATGAGATACGGTCTAACATTTGCATCAATCGCAATTATGCAAATCGCGAAGAAAAACAACCACATATAGAGTCGATATGGTTTTGATGTTTCAATTATGAATTTTAAAACGCGCATACGTTAAATCCGTTATTCAAAGTTAACTTGACTTTTGTCATACATTGTCATACACTGCATACAATGTAAAGTGAATAGAAAGGGAAATTATATGTTATCCGTTCGCGTCCCCAAAAGCCTTGAAGAACGTCTTGATCGCATGGCACTGCGAACACATCGCACGCGGAGCTACTTTGTAAAAAAGGCGCTCGAGAAGTATCTTGAAGATGAAGAGGATTGCATTGAGGCTGTTGCAGCGTATGAGGAGCATATTCGCACAGGCGGGAAGACGTATACCTCTGATGAAATAAAGAAAAAATATGACCTTGAATAAAAAATGGTCTTATGAATTGACCGAAAAAGCGGAACGTGAATTTGGCAAGCTCGACAAACCAATTCAAAAACAAATTATACATTATTTTGATAGTATCGTTAAGACACCTAACCCACGTGTAAAAGGCTCTGCTTTGAAAGGAACCCTTCGAAGCTATTGGCGCTATCGTGTCGGTGACTATCGAATATTGTGTCAATTTAAAGACGACATCCTTACAATTCATATTATTAAAATTGCTCATCGTCGTGAAGTATACAAAAGGACATAACTAATCATCCCTCACATCCGGTAAGAAGCCACCCACCTGCGCATCCCACAGTGTTTTATAAAGCCCGCCGCGTGCCAGCAATTCATCATGCGTGCCGTCCTCAAGAATCTTGCCGCCGTCGAACACTAAAATACGATCCATATGAAGCAATGTCGACAACCGATGCGCAATCACAATGGTCGTTTTTCCCTGCATTAAGTCCCACAAACTGTCTTGAATATCGCGTTCTGTGACTGAATCTAGCTGCG
>CAIOTO010000053.1 GCA_903861255.1 uncultured Alphaproteobacteria bacterium
GCTCGGATATTATTGGAATCGGTGCCCGAATAAAATTGGAATCAGTGCTCGGATATTATTGGAATCGGTGCCCGAATAAAATTGGAATTGATGATCGAATTGATTGGAATACGCACCCTTAAGATTGCTATTGCTAAAAGCATCAGCCCCACCTAAAAATTTTTCGCCCACATAAACAAACAGGTTTGGTTTGCGTTGTGTAGAGGCTAATGCTGCCTCACTTGGATATGCCTGAAAGCTACTGTTGTGCGTATGCCCACAATAAACAACAAAAGTCACGTTTTGGTGCTCATTTGCTAAATTCAAAAAGAGAGTCGCTGATTCCGCGGATGAATAGTGAAGAGCATTTTTCACTGTTGTAATCTCACCTTTGTACCAGCAATCCGTTACAAATGGCGGAACATGGGTCAATATCACAATTCGTTTAGCACCTTGGAAAATGGCGCTGCGTACATTACGTTCAAACGTTGCAAGATCTTGCTGTCGTTGTGTTCCTGACACATTCCAACTATCGGCATATCCATCTATTCCAACAACTGCCGTTTTAACGCCTGCTGGCATATTCCTAGGCTCAAAATAAATAGGTGCGTCATGCAGGTAGCGTAGGTTTGTTTTTTCTTTCATGAGTGACTAAGATTTAGGCGAACTTCATCCGTATTGCTGCCATAGGCATTATCTGAATTGCCCAACACAAAATAAACAGGCTTGTCAACGCGATCAGCAATCGCACGCAGCGTTTCAACAAGATTACCATCAGCGATGTCACCCGTTATGAAAATGGCCTCGCACGCGCTATTTTTGATCGTATTGATAAATGCATCCGTGTTTGAGGCGTTTAAATGTGTGTCCGTAACCCATAGGATTTTCTTATCCGCCTGCGCTTTTACTATTTCATTTAGCTGCTGATCATTTGCATGACACGTTGGTACGCACGCAATAATAGATAGTACAAAAAATAATTTTAAATTGAAGATCATGATTCATATGTTCATAAGAGTCCTTATTATGAATATGTGTATTTCAGTTTGAAATATCCACAATTATTTATTATCACTCAGAATAGATAATAATTTGTCATTTTCGGACTTGGCCCACTGCTATACGAACTTTGTAATTTTGGCTGTTATCCTCGCCCACACCCTTGTCATCCTCGCGAAGGCGGGGATCCAGTTCTATTGGAATGACCAATATGCACACATTTTGTTGATCTATTTCATGGATTCCCGCCTTCGCGGGAATGACAGCTCATTTTTAATAATTTTCAGCAACTTAATAACATTCGTACAATAGTGGGTCAAGTCCAGAGATGACATACTTTACTTGTATCGCTTATGCTTTGCCCTAAGCGTCAGGCTTCTCCAACTTCTCAATAATTTTCTTCACCTTCTTCTTTTGTTCTGGGGTTAGTTTTTTATCTTCGGCCAACTCATTATAAAGTCGCAACTTTTCAGCCTTTGCTTCGCTTTTTTTCATTCCCAATTGTCTTGCTTGATATTCGCCATACATATTTGCAACAGAGCATTTTGTTTCAAACCAGTCTTCTTGCTTTAGCTCTGGATCATTCAAAATCTCGTTATAAAGGTCCATCACTGTTGTTTTTACATCTTTGCCAGCTTCTGGCTCAAAACCATGCCAGCTATAAAGATAGTTTTGTGCCAAGTTTTTTCTAACCTGCACTCTGTCTTCAATCGTCAACGTTTTATCCGCAAGTAGCTCTTTATATATTTTCCTTGACGCAGCCAGTGCATCTGCACGTTTTTGCTTATAACTATTGTTAGAATATTCACTCGCCAAAGCTAATCTAGCTTTGAAATATTCCTTTGCATCAACGCGGCTTTCATCAACAATTTCAAGCGTAATTTTAAGTGCTTTCGCATTCGCTTCACTTGGTAACATATCAGAATATTGACTATACCAATATTTCAACTGGCTTTTATATTGCAATTTCTCCTTAATAGGCAAAGATGGTTCACTTGCAGCTTCTTCCATCAAACTTAAACCAATCTTGCTTCCCTCGCATTTTTTCAAATTAAAAGAATTACCCCAAACATATTCAGAAGCAAGGCTTGCTTTCGTGCTTGCACGCAAGACAGGTGTAATTGATTTATCTGCAATAACCTCTTTGTATAATTTTAATTTCTTTTCGTGATAAAAATCGTCTTCTTCTGATGAATGTCGTGCCAAACTTAGTTTTGCCTCGGCCCGTAAATCAGGGCGAGCCTTAGTATCGCTAATAATTTCATTCAATAAAACAATTGCCTTTGCTTTGCCCTCTTCCTCAGTTAAGCCTAAATCTTTTTGACCATCTTTAGATGTATAGCGACTGGCAAGTGATAGTTTGGCGCGGCCCTTTGTTTCTGCCCCAACGGCAGGATCAGCGCATACTTCCTCAAGCAAAGAAACAGATTTCTTTCGCGCCTCAACAGGATCCATATCAAAACCATTAGTTGAATAAAGGCTCGACAAATGACGTTTTGCCCATCCTTTTAAGTCAAGTGATATATCTGTTTCATGAACAACTTCGTTAAACAAGCGCAAAGCCTCAGTATTACAATGTTCACGTTTTAGTGTTTCATTGAAAGAATAGGCACCTCGATACACATCAGCATAATTAATTTTTGCGCGCGCACGAACATCAGCGCTGACTTTTTTATCGTTCATAATTTCTTCATATAAACGAAGCGCTTCTTTTTGCGAAGCTTTATAGCCAAAGTTTGTACGGTAGTTTCGATGATCGTCAGCTATTTTTAGCTTTGAAATTGCTGTCGAATCAGGCGCTGCATCAGTGCTTACCATTTTTTCAGGCTCATCGATTTTTTCAACCTTGGCGCCTACAGCTATCTCGCCCTTCTTTGTTTCTGCAGCAGAGCTAAGATCGTTTTCTTCAGCTTGCGGTGCAAGCTTTGCACTCACCGCTTCTTTTGCCTGTGCAGAATCAAAGCTCAGACTAATCAACGCACTACCAATTAAAAGTGCTCGTGTGGCATCAACATAAAAGTTATTCATCTTCAAATACCAGAAATAATATAAATTACACTATTTTTACCATATAAGTATTAATAATTTATTTATTTCGTCATTGCCACCCCCATAAATTTCACTATTATTCGACTTGCATAAAAAAATATTTGATAATTTCATGTATATCTCTGTGAATCGAAAACGTTGATTCAGCATCATGTTTTGTCGAAATTCTCCCCACCACAAATGCATATTTTTTAAGCGCGTACATAAATTGATCAATCAAAACCGGATCTTCACACGAATCAAATACTGTTTTCTGAATGTCTTCTGCCCCCGCAAGGCTTGCCAATATCAGTAAATTTTTAAATTCAGGCTCAATTTCAATTAATCGCTTAATTGAAATTGTAATGATGCTGCACCGTGCTTTTGTATACGTGCTTGAATTTTTTAGATATGTATTTTGCGAAGTATTAAGCGCCTTAATACCCTCCCTCATCTGCTCTAAATACGCTTCACATGTGACGTCAGAATTCTTGATATAATACGACACAATAGATACATCAAGCGGGTATGGAGGGATGTTGGATAGGAATTGAATAAGCTTTTTTTCTTTTTCGCGTGAAAAAACGTATGCCTCGGTGTTGTATGTCATTTTTGTAAACAACGTAAGCATTTCACTTGTGTTGAGTGCATCAACGTAAATAACTGAACCGATATTAATATACTCCGAAGAGCCCTTATTTTGATTCTGCGTGGTAATAACAACTCTTCCTGCCCCATAACGATCTACATCATGCGGGAAAAAAGATTCAAGATCCGAGAACGATTTAACATTATCGTATATAAGCAACCAATTCGGACATCGCTTCAGATGTGTTGCTACAAACGTGACAAGCTGCCTTGCCATTTCATCCGCATCCTGTATGCATTGAATGTTTGCTAATTCATTTTTAGATCCCTTTGTTTGCACTAATGCGTACGCTAATTTCTTAAATGAATCCAGAATGCTATCGCGTGTTTCTGCGTTAATTTCCCACACAACAGAGGTGCTGCTTAACGTTTTTCCAAATGCACGTGCAAGAGTAGTTTTGCCAGACCCTCCGGCACCTACCAGACCAAGAACAGCAATGGCCGGCCTATTAGTCGTGTGCTGAGCAAAATAATCTTTTATCTTTCTTGCAAGAATTGACCTCCTTAAAAACACGGGCTCCGCTGGAATGCGTAAATCTGAACGTATATATTGCGTGTTGTAATGATCAGACTCTGTATTATTTTTTTTGTAGCCAGAAAATAAAAATAGCGCAACAAAAACAAACATCGCAAAAAGAATGACATGAACACTTTTGTAACGTAATAATGTGTATGCTTTCGCGAGCACTGTTTGTTTTCTAATACGTTTAGATTGGCTTTTTAAATTTAATTTTTTAGCAATTATTGCGGCGCCCTCCACATGTAAGATTTATGATCAAATCTTAATACACACAATATTCAATGCTGCATAGCGAAAGATGCCATAATTTTAGATTAAATCAAAATTGAATGTTCTCATCATTTTCGTATGTGATGCGTCCTAATTATCTACGTAATTTCTACGTAGATAGGCACTTAGTGGAACTGCACTAATATCAATAGCTTAAAAACCATTTTAATTTCAAATTATCAGAGCCAATAGCACGTGAGAGTTCCTGGCAAGAATAAACAGATGAGATAAAAATGAAATCACACGCATTTGAACAAAAACTACATTGTAAAATTAATTCACTACTGACTACGCTAGGGAAGCATTACAACTGCGATTCGGATGCGGCCTTCGTACCAGTTGACAGAAATATAGCGCGCTCTAATGTCATTGATGATCCAGAATTAATTCTGGCGGCAGGCACAGGTGATTTACAACGCGTTTTTTCGTTGCTGTATTGCGAGGAAGCTAACCCTGACATTACAAATGCCTCTGGTGTAACTCCATTACTCCAGACAACGCTCGATATACAAGAAAATTTAAGTATTGTGGAGCTTCTCATTGACCGTGGAGCAGATGTAAATGTCGCCACATCTGATGGCCTTACCGCATTGATGGTGGCCTCTATTAAGGGATATAAAAATATTGTGCTTAGTTTGCTTAAAGCAGGGGCGGATATGCGCAAGAAAGACATGTTCGGCTACACAGCATTGGCGCTTGCAGCACGATTAGGGCATGAAGAAATTGAAGGAATATTGGTCGATAATGGTAAGCAATAAAAAAAATGCTGCCTGGCACATCCACACCCAAGCAGCATTCACTTTAAAGCGATTTCGTAATCGGCGTTACCTTGCAAAAGCCCTTTTCCGAAAAATTGACATTAGCCTTGGCAGTCTGACATTTTCAAGAACACCGTAGTGATCAATTGCCCATAAATAACTTAATGTGACAGGCAGCATAATAAGCCATAGACCATAGCTACCAAAAACATCTGTCAAGTAAACCAAGCCAAAAGACGTCACAACGTACATCACTGCACGTGTAACAGAATAAAGAAAGCTTGTTGCAGTCACTCTTCTTAGCACCGGAAAATTCTTGATAAAAATAGAAATTCCTGGCACGTCACCTATTGAAAAACACATAATTGCTGTTTGTATGGCAAAAATATGCCAATACTGTGTCGCATTGTTTACAAGAAATGGAAGAATCATAACTAATACAAGAAAAATTCCCCCAACAAAACGTAAGATCTTCAAAGGGTGAATTCTATAACATATGACCGCCAAAAACAAAGTGCTTACAAACTGTATAAGTGACAATATAAAATTATGAAATATAATATCTTCTGACGTATAACCAAAATCTCTTTTCAAGATAGGGTTAAAATACATATAAACAAGATAAAAGCAAAGCGGCCATCCACAGTAAATAATGAGGAAGGAAAACGCGGTCTTATGTTTTATTTTTTCAGAACCCAGCGTCTCGATTTTGTTCACTTTTGTTCCACTTTTCTTTTGTGCTGTAATTCCCGCCATTTTATTTCTTAAGACACTTGATTTCTCAATAAACTCGGGGGTTTCTCTGAGCCGCGTGCGTGCAATTGATCCGACCAACGCAATAACAGCCCCAATCCAAAACGCAATGCGCCAATTAAAACCAGTGGTTGTTACAAGAGTTGCCACACCCAAAGCGAAAACGGAGCCAATTGAAGCAGCAACACTTATAAATGAAACTGCCGAGTACTGAACAGGAGGCTTTGTTATCTCAGTTAAATAAACTTGGGCACCCATGATTTCGCCCATTGACGACAACCCTTGAACAATTCGACAAATAGTAACAACCCACGCCGCAGCAATGCCAACTTGCGCATACGTTGGCAAATTCGCCATTATAATACACGACGTTGACATCATCATTGTCGTAAATATAACGGTTGTCTTTCTGCCTATACGGTCGCCAATGTAGCCAAATATCAAAGCACCAAATGGGCGCAAGACAAAAGTTGAACAAAATGCAAATGCAGCAACAAGTGAAGCCGTATGCGGATCCGTCTGAGGGAAAAACAATTCGTTAAGCACAACTGCCATATGGACATAGAGCATCAAATCAAAATACTCTAAGAATGTACCTATCTGCAGCAAGCCAACTGCTTCTTTTTGTTCTCGACTCAGTGATTTTAAAATGCTCATTTTCTTATCCTTTCTTAATTCTTATATGATGCGATAAATTTTAAATATTAATTTCTATTTCTTAAAAACAATTTTTCTACATACCAGCAGCAATATTTATTTTTTGCTTTGTGCTATCAAATGAATCCCCATCCTTTTTTACATAGCTTGTTTCAAGTTTTTCAAAATGCTTTGTCCCCCACAAAAAACCAAATGTTGTAGGAAGCACGACAATCCAAATGCCATAATGTCCCCACAATTCCACAAGGTAAACAAAGCCAAATGAGGTTACGGCATAGATGATGGCACGCGCTAAAGCGTACAAAACACTTGCTTCAGTCATACGCTTTAAGACGGGGATTAAATTAATTAACATACCATTTGCTGGACAATCATCTAAAGGCATCAGTACAATAATTGCCTGTATTGCAAAAATATGAGAAGCAGTTGTTGCATTAAAAATGCAAAAAGGAAGTATTATGCCAAAGCCAATAAAAAACCAACTTTTAAATGTTAAAATTTTAAGGGGACTGATTCTATAACTTAAAATGGAAACAAAAAAACAAGAAGATAGATCGAAAATTGCTAACAAAAAATTATTATAAATAATA
>CAIOTO010000054.1 GCA_903861255.1 uncultured Alphaproteobacteria bacterium
ATAAAGTTGACTAACCTGCGCTGGAGACACTGATAAATGCGTCATTCCAATACCAAGCAACGCAAGCACATTAAGTCGATGACTTGCTGATTCCCCGCAAATAGACAAAGGAACGCGCCCGTCCACGCGTTCAACGATTTGTTTCAAAAACATCAAAAAACTTGGGGACAAGAAATCATAACGATTGCTCATTTCAGGTTTATCACGATCATATGCAAAAAAGAATTGCTGCAAATCATTGGAACCAAGCGCCAAGAAATCCACAAAGGGTAATAGCTGATCAAGTTGATATACGATCGATGGAATTTCGATCATTGCACCAATTTTAACGACAGTTGGCACATCATGCCCCAGCGTCTTTTCTCGATTAATTTCCATTTGAATAATTTTACGAATTGATAAAAATTCTGAAACCTCTGCTACCATAGGAATCATAATGGAGAGAGGAACATCTTTATAATTACAGGCAACTTTTGCACGTAGAAATGCACGAATCTGATGACGAAGAAGCATTGGCCGATCCAACGACAACCGAATCGCACGCCATCCACTCGCAGTTGCTTGCGTACTCGCTTTACCTTGCTTTTGTAAAAGCAACATTTTGTCGCCACCAATATCCAATGTGCGAAAACACAAAGGCTTCATCCCCACTTGATTCAATATATGGCTGTAAAATTCAGCCTGCCCACCTACACTTGGTAATTCATTAGCAATCATAAATGGTATTTCTGTACGAAAGAGCCCAACCCCATCAATAGATGGCTGATGCACATGAACTAAATCGTCTGGCAAATTTGCATTAATAGAAAGTCTAATTTGAACGCCATCTAACGTAACGGGCGGGGGACCGTCAAGTTCTTTTGCACTAACTTCTGCTCCAGAAGTTTTTAAAATTGATGCGGCACGCAACCCGACCTCTTTCATAGGACGCACGTAGATTTGCCCCTTATCACCATCAACCACAATAGGATCACCTGGTGTAATCATATGAAGCACAGAAAGTGATCCAGCCACCACAGGTACACGAAGTGATTTTGCAATAATTTCGACATGCGATGTATGGCTACTTCCAGCCAAAATTAATCCAACTAAATTATGATGATGATAATCAATCAAATCCACAGGACTTAAAGATGATGCGATCACGATAAGCGGGCTATCTGATTTAACGTGTATAGGAATGGCGGCATTCCCAATAGATGTCTGCAAACACAACAAAAGACGTCTGCTAAGATCTTCAAATTCATACAATCGACTTTGCCAGAAAGGCTCTTTAGTAAACTGTGTTTTCATCGTGTCTAACACGCTCGAAATTGCTTCTTCACATGTGCAGCCATTCTCAATGTTCTGTATAAGACGATTTTCCCACCCACGATCACGCACCAACAAACGAAGACTATCAAAAACCCCCTCGACATCTTTTTGATTATTGGTAGAATTATTGCTGGAAATATCTATTGCTGAAATAAGCAACTCTATTTCTTCGCGTAAACGTGTTAGTGCTACACCAAGTCGATCTACTTCCAACATCGGTTTATCAAAATTTGTTTCTGGTGAAAAATGAGAAAGCGCTGTTTTAAGTGCGGATTGTATCGGATGATCTGAATTTGAAATAGAGTTATGAAAGTGTGCAAACCCTTTACCAGTCCCACCATTAATACTAAAACCGTCTATGATAAGAGGCTGCATTGAGCGCCATTGGTTAAGTTCAAAAGCAGTTTCATGTGGCATCAGATTACTTTTCCTTGCAACGCATTAATCGGTCATTAATAGAATAGGCATTACACTGTGTACGTTAACCCATTCTTATTCGGAGTTGCAAATGCCCTTTTATCGTTTCTGGGCACTCAACGAACACAAACAAACCATATCAGGCCTGATGATGGGTAATTCTGCAAATGATATTCATGAAACCCTAGATAAATTCAGTCAACATCCACTAAAAGTTAAACGGCTCTTTCATTTATCGCTCTCACATTTTAATGATATTGATCGATTCGAATTATGTCACGCACTCGCTGAAATGTTAAAAGCAGGCATTACACTAATTGACGCATTAAACGCACTTGCAACAGATCAACGAGATCTCAAGCGACGCATCCTGTGTTCTACGTTTGCGCAAAAAATACATTTCGGATGCGGCATGCATGCCTTCAGTCAAGATGAATTCTTTGATGAAACTGCATTTCAAACACTATTGCGTGCGGAGCAAACAGGAAATTTAAGCATTATTTTTTCAACGCTTGCTGATCACTACCAAGCACGTCATAACTATCGCGCAGAACTACAGCGCATCATTCGTTATCCACTCTTTTTATCAGTAATGCTTTGCATACTCATCAGTATCCTGTCCGTACTCGTTTTACCGAATATCGAAGCACTGACACCGCCAACATCACGCGGCTTTGCCTATACAAGTTTTCGGTGGTTCTCATCTCATTTAGAGTACGTAGCAGGGTTCTTAGCAGGGTTCATAACCATATTATTTCTTAGCAAACCACTTTTATACCGCATTCCAATTGTAGCACGAGCATATATGGGGCAATTCTGGCATGACCTTTCCTTTTGCCTGCACCATGACATTTCTTTAATTGATGCATTAGGGCTTGCCGAAAAGGGCTTGCCGACCTTTTTTCAAAAACACACAATGCTTACACGCGAAAAACTTCTCAATGGAAACAGCCTTATTGAATCATTTCACAGCCTTCCAGCGCATTCACAAACACGCTCCTCACTTATTACACTTGCCCAAAAGACTGGAGATATAGCCGGAATAATCCATCATTTATCAAAAATTGAAAATAATTATGTAAATAATTTAATTAAAAAACTATTATCCTGGACTCAGCCACTCTTAATACTTATCATGGGGTTAGTAGTGTTATGGATACTCCAGGCAACGATTGTACCCCTTTATGACAGTTTGGCAGAATTTAAAGATTAATTCATCTCCACAGATTCTTGAACTTATGCAAGAAACGTGTAAAAAGTTAGCGACACCTTTTGGTCACATACACGAATTTGTGAAGGAGTTTTTTGCCCCAAAACCGCCAGAATTTATTAAAATACGTATTAATCCCAACACCATTTCCCTCTTTCATATTAAAAACAGACATATTCTTGACCGTTTTGAAATAACCACTTCACAGGTGAAATCAGATCTATTGGCACCTTTTCTAACACCTCGTGCCACATTGCCACTGCAAATTCTAATTGATGATGAAAACGTAAGTTATCGCCTTATCTCATTACGTCAAACAAAATGGTGGAATCGCCACGGCCTTTTCAATCAAATTAAAATTGCAGAATTCGATAAAACAGATTGGATCTACCACGAACATGTACCAAGTCCGACTGACGCCCACAGACATGTGTTTATTGCCTTCAAACCTTCTCCTATTCTATTAGAGACATTTATGTACCTTAATAATTTACAAAACCCTGTTGCAAAAATTCAGCTAACTTCTGTTCAACAAACAATGGCAGCCATCGATCGAGTCAAGCAACATGAACCAATGCGTAGCTTTTGCCCGTGGTCGCTCTTTATTCGAAAAGTTTCTGACACCGAATGGCTTTTGTCTGCACAGCAATATGGTGCGATTGTCCTTAGCAGGCGTGGAACGTTTGCGGCCAATAGCTCTGAAGAGTCCATGATTGAAGGTGAAATAGCAACAACTCTCCGTTATCTACAACGAACTGGACGATCTGGCTTAATGACCAAGCCCATTCAAATGGGTCTGAAATCCCTGGCATTACAATTTTGGAAGTTACAAATAACAAAGTAAATTTAAAAGCAAGCGATTCCAAATCAAAGAACGGCAGTTGGCTTGAAATGGGAAAAACGTTTTGCTGCGATACAGGGCAAACACTGGCGGGCGATCAGCGGCGATAAGTAATTTGTAACCCCAGCTCGGGATCACAACGATAATAAATATAAATCAAAACTCAATAATAATAGGAAGGTCGTCATGGCGAGCCTGAAAGGCGCGGCCATCCAGAAAACAGCCTGGATCACCACGTCGGCTAAAGCCTCCTCGTGATGACGGACGGAGGATTAAAATATATAGAATTTAATCCTGAACTGGGGTTGATAGTGGGATAACTATACAAACCATTCAACATCTGCCCAGTTCCCTTGATTTTTCTTTTTAGCAGCAACACGTGCACGCCAATCTCCCACATGTATTTCAAGTTTGTGCCCATCTGGATCAAGGAAATAAAGTGATTTTCCAGGTGATGTGTTTTCCTTAAAAAGCGTGGCACCCGACTCAATGATTCGCGCTGACATTTTTTCAAAATCATCCACCGAGACAGAAAAAGCATAATGTGTGCTACATGGTGATGGTGCGCGCAATTGCTTGCGATCAAAATCAAGACAAAACCAAAAAGCGTTCGGGTCGTTTAGTTCTCCCACGATAAAATAAGCGGAACCCTCACACTTACAAATGGGTGTGAGCCCCAACACATCTTTGTAAAAACGAAACGATGCATCGATGTCCCGCACTGCAAGCGTGATGTGATTAATCCCTGTGATCATCAAATCCCTCCAACATACCAACGCGTTGCAACCGATAACCCCATGCTTTCAAGAAAATCAATCTTCGCTTCATCATGATCCCCGCAGGCAACAATCACTTGCACGGCTCCTTTTTCTTGTGCTTCAAGTTTCAGTTTATCCAAAAGTGCTACGCCAACATCAGGCCATTGATCTGCTCCTCCAACACAAAAATCATCAATCATAAGCGTCAACCCACCCGGGTCATAAACCTCAGGAGCACTCATCAATCGTCCTATAATAAAGCCTACAATGTGCACATCTTCAGCAAGCAACAGTATATGATCATCCGCTGTTAGCAGATGCACGAACCACTCAGCTTGACACTCGTTCGCATGTTCAGCACGTTTCCAAAACTGAGGCTGGACCTTTTCATAATCACGACGTTTTTGATCAGACAATGCAACAATAGCAGAGATATCTGCTGTATTAACACGCCGAATATTCGCCTTAATACTTTCTTTCATATTCTCTCACCACTCCAGACTCACACCAAATGTATCTCGTAAAAAACATCATGACAAGTCCCACTCCTTTTACACCCACGACAATTAACAACTATCTGTTTACTTGTAATTATAATTTTTAATTATTTGTTTACAGATTGTTAACTATATTATGATATCGTTTTGATATAGAGCGAGCGGAGGAATTCACATGAATAAATTATTATTAGCATCCACTATTATGCTAGCAACGTCATTTATTGAAAACGCAACGGCTGAATCGTTCAAAGGAGCCTACGTTGGTGGGCAAACAGGTTTAGTCATTGGTAATACAAAAGCGAATGTTTCAAATGAAAAGGCAACGAACATTGCAAACAGTGCAGGTGCAGCAACAAATACCTCTAAAAACTCAACAGGTTTAGGCTATGGCGCATTTGGTGGCTATGGCGTCGTAATGAATGATACATACTACGTCGGTGGAGAAGCATCAATATCAAGTGATACTGCAAATCGCAAAGTAAATCAAAACGCAACTGATTCTGGCAACAACGCGTCTTACACCAATAATATAAATTACAAACGCGGCATTGCGGTTGGTGTTGCACCACGTTTAGGTTATATCTTCGGAAACAACATGGTGTATGCAAAACCAGGCGTAGAGATCAGTAAAGATAAAGCGACAGCTGTCGTTTCAGCAACACCTGCTGGCAGCAGCACTGCATCAAGTTCAACTGTTTCTGCGAGCAAGAGAAATGTGGCAATTGCGCCAGCCGTTGGTTATGAAAAAGCTCTAGGGCCGCTTCTTTTACGTACTGAATATACTTATAATCGTGGAAAAAAGCCTGGTATCAATTCTAACTCTGCACCTGTGACTGAGTTAGGAAACGTAGCATACAAAGATCACCGTTTAGCAGTTGGTGCGGCGTACAAGTTCTAGCTAGCAAGACTTCTAAGAATCTAAAGAAGAAACCCGTGGTTAACGCCTCGGGTTTTTCATCTTAACTGTTCGCTCAATTAATTAGCAGCTTTTAAAATATCTTCTAATTCAGGCGCACACATATTCACCTCAAACTCATACACGTGATATTCAATTGCTTTTTGTAGATAAAAGGGGTCACACTCTAAAATCTCCATCAACGCAGAACGGCTTGAGGCACGTGCAAGAATAAGCCCCCCTGCCCGTGGCACCTGGGGCCCTGACACCAAAAATGTTCCATTATCATAATATTGATTCAGATACTCCACATGCGCTGGACGAAGCGCTAAAATCGTATCTAATGGCACAATATAGCGTAGCAATACAACAAACAAAGTTGGGTTCGGATTCATGTTGCTTCTCCTTGTTATGTTCCTTACCGTACTGTCATCCCCGCAAAGGCGGAGATCCAGGACTGATTTATATACAAATTAATCAAGCTAAAGAATTACAAACTTTATTTCTCTGGATTCCCGCCTGCGCGGGAATGACAAGCGGAGTACGTAGGATGACAATATATAAAAATGATTAAGAATAATGTTCCCAATTAATCCCATTACGTGACAATGTTTCAACTATATGTACTGGCGGAGGCGCGGTAAACGTCAACGTCTCACCATCTATGCTTTTAAGCTTTATCGACCGGGCATGCAAATGAAGCGTCTCATTATCGTGCTTACCGTCAATACGTAAGCCGTATTTGCCATCCCCACGAATTGGATTGCCAAACCACGCCATATGCACACGCAACTGATGCGTACGTCCTGTAAGTGGCTTAAGTTCCATCCAGCTAAAATCCGAAAACGATTTCACAACACGATAATTCGTCTGTGCCTTTTTCCCAAGTTTTGTGTCAACAGCCATCGTCTCGCCGCCGCGCCCAGGACGTTCAATCTTCGCAATAGGCGCATCAATCAAACCATGCAATGGAGATGCTCGTCCATGACAGACGGCCCAATAGACTTTATCCATTACATGTTCCTTAAACTGTTCCGCCAAGTTATTCGCAGCTTTCAACGTCTTAGCAACCACCAACACACCACTTGTATCACGATCAAGGCGATGCACAAGACGCGGCTGCACCTTTGGGCAATAGAACTGCTGATAGGCCTTTAGTAACCGATCAATATGCTGATGCGTGTCTGTTCCGCCTTGCGTTGCCAAACCGGATGGCTTGTTTAAAATCAAAAGCTCATCATCTTCCCAAAGAATAAAGGACGCCAATACATCAGCCTCAGCCTTCGTTGGTAAGACCACCTGCAGGTTCAACGGCGATTTATCTTGCTTTGTCATGATATCCGCAATAACAGACTTAATTTGAATGGTATCAAATTCATTCACACGAAACGATGATTCCACTTTTTTATCATTCACAAGAATGTCTTTTGACCGCAGCCACTTTTCAATTTGCCCTTGCGTGACCGTTGGAAATTCACGCTTTAACCAGCGGTCTACTCGCGTGGCAGGGCAGTTTTCAATAATAAAAGATTTATACATAAGGTAGATACTCCTCGTGATTGCGGACGATGAATCGACGCAATCCGGAAAAAATTATTTGCTTTGTCATCCTCGCGCAGGCGGGGATCCAGGGTGCTTCACCCTACACTAAACTAAGAATTTGAGCCATACTTTTTCTGGATTCACAGCCAAGCGGGAATGACAGCAGTGAATAAGGGAATGACAGAGTGAATACGTCATGAAAAATTATTAAATGGCCTCGCGATGACGAGAGGAAGATAACAATATCAGCCCTTCGTAATGCGTTCAATCTCGCGTGTTACCATACGTTCCACCATCGGCGGCAAATTACGATCAAGCCACTCACGAATCATTGGGCGTGCAAGACTTTCAAACAGCTGATCCAACGTTGTGTTCGCACCTGGCATCGCAGGTGACTCATGCTTTGGTGTCTTCACCGTAGACGCATCACGCAAGCGCGCAAAAGATTCCATCGTGGTGGCAAGCGTTTTCTCGGAAACCAAGCCATCAGCGCCTGACTTAGGCGCAGCATTCGACTGGCGTGGAGCGGCTGGCGCGGGCCTAGTAATACGCGGCTCTTGCCTGTTGGTATCAAATGAAGACTTAATAATAGGTTCATCTGTCCACAAGGACGATTCTTGCCTTGGTTCCTGCCTTGGCTCTTGTCTTTCCTCACGGACAGCTTCCGCATGCACAACCCCCTCATTTAAACGCATCAGCTCTTCTTGATGGTTAATATCCAGATGAGGCGTAATACGTTGCGTATGGGGTTCTTCGTTCATATCCAATTGAGGCCTACCAAGCAAAGGTTCAGCTGGCTTTGGCTCATCTTTTTTAACAGCCTCTTCTCTTTGTGCAGGCTCATCCGGCGACACATAGCGACGAATAGACGCTAAAATTTCGTCCATTGACATTTCTTGATCATCATCGCTGTGATTTGATGTCGTCATACGCTTGTACCTTTTTTAATCATTTTCTAATCATTTTTCAGTTTTCCTCCGACGCGATCGGAGGATCCATGTATTTGCCGCATTCCCCAAGAATGGACCCTATGGTCACGCGATAGGGACACTGGTGGAAAATATTAAAACCCAACACTAATGTTATCATAATGCGCGACTGGGTCAAAATAATTAACCGTCAGCTTCATCGCCTTTGCGTGCAATCCACCGAGCAAACTCACCATTTGATACGCAGATTGGAAGAAATTCTTTTCAGCATCAATAAACCCAAGCTGCGCTTTTACAAGTTCAGCCTGCGCATTCAGTACATCAAGCAAGACTTTAGTCCCAACTTCCATTTCTTGGCGTGTCGCTTCAAGTGCAACCTCGGCTGCCTTCACCTGTTTTTTATAATTATCAATATTTGTCTTTGCTGCATGATACGATTCAAATGTTGACTTCACAGCACCTGTGATTTCTGTCTTTGCACTCTCTATCGAGATTCGTTTAGACACAGCAGCATCGTGCAATTCACGCTTCTTTGACGAATAGCGGCCACCTGCGTACAAACTGTAAGACATCGAAACACCAATTGAATGGTCTGTTACGTTGTTCGAATAACGCACATCACCTGCGCCGCCAGCATACAAATTTCGTGCACTTGATTCATCACGTTGTGATTTTGCCTTCAAGTCAACACGCGGCAAATAATACTTTCCTTCGACTTCATCAATATCAGCCTCAGCCGCCTTATGATCAAATTGTGCTTTTATAACGGCTGGGTTGTTGTCGGTTGCCATCGAAATAGAGGCTTCTAATGTTTGTGGTAAGTTCGTTGGCGCATTTGGTTTTGCTATATTGATAACTTCCGTACCGATCAATGCTGCGAGTGTTGCTTTTGCACCAATCACATTAGCCTCTTCTGTGCGTAATTCTGCTTCTGCGCCAGCGAGTTTTGATTCTGCAATTGCAACCTGCGTCAGCGGTTCCTCACCAATGCTATGTTTTTCAAATGCTGTTTCATAAGCCTTTTTCAAGGCAACATGGTTTGCTTTTAACACATCAACTCTTGACGTTTTATTGATGAGATCAAGATATGCTTTGATCACTTCTGAAAACGTTTTTTGTTCCGTCGACAACAAGTCTGCCCACAAGCCACGAATCGTTTGATCTGCCGACAGAACCGCCGCCATAGTGGAACCACCCGCAAACAAGTTCTGTTCGATCGTAATGCTACCGCTACGTGCACTCGTTCGTGAAGAATTTTGCCCACCACTCTTCTCTTTAACTGTACCAGAGGTAAGCGACTTATTACCCTTTAAACCAATTTCAGACGTGACTGACGGCAAATAATCGGCTTTCTTCTGAGCAATGATTTCGTGTTTTGACATCAATTCCTGACGCTTTTGCAAAAGCCCGGGATTATTCACATATGCAGAGGCAAGCGCGTCGGCCAATGTTGACACAGGACCGCCTGAAGGTGCAGCAAGTGGTTCTTTCGTTTCAATAACAGCAACATCTGTTGACACGACTTTAGGCGCATCTAAAACAACATTCGCTGGTTTTTTAGAAACCTTTGCGCGTATTTTTGCATTTTTTACAGGCGTTTTGACCTCTTTTACGGGTTCTTTTTCATCTTTAGTTGTTTTATCTGCAACAACTGCAGGCGCAATGGTTAGCGCTTTTGCAGCCATCACAGGCATCGCAAGTGCGCATCCTACACACAGGAAAAGGCTTAAATTTTTCATAAAGTATCCATTATTATAATTGTTAACTTACTCTGTTGTCATTCCCGCGAAGGCGGGAATCCAGGACTATTTCATATGATCGTGACGCAAACTCAAAGTTCTTCTCCTAATTTTACTGGATCCCCGCCTACGCGGGGATGACAGGTAGTGACACGGGGATGACACACCGCCATCCAGAAATTGCAAAACCACATGGATCAACACGTCGCCCTTTGCTCCTCCATCCTTCGCCAAAAGGCTTCGGCCTGGCCAGCCGTGATGACGGGAAATGACGTATACCTTACCCTCCATTCTAACGACTTTCATCAAAAATGGAATGCCTCATTTTCAGCATTCGATACGTTTAATCGCGGTAAATGTAACTGATAAACAATCTGCGGCTCTAAAAACACGCCATCTGCATTTTTTTTAAGCAGAACCGCTTCGCACAAAGGGGGCTCAAGTATTACTGATTCAGCCGTCATCACACGCACAAACGCAAGCCGCCCGCCGGGTAAAAGTTTATCCAACACAGGCTTCTTTACCGCATCCAATGAACCACCATCCATCAAAATCACATCAACAGGCTTTGTGCTAAGCGTTGGAACAGGTGTCACGATCGCATTTCCGCGTGTGGCATCAATAAGCCTTGCAAATAAAACACTATCACTTTCAAAGGCCTCAACGCTGCGGCTGATCTGCGCTAAAAGCGTGGCACTATACCCCATGCCAGCACTAACCACGCACGCACGCTCATCCTCCCGAATAGCCAGCGCTTGCAGCAATCGCGCAAGGACAAAAAAGGGCAACTCGCACCGACGTTTTAATTGAATTGGCGCATCACCGTAGGCCACGTCCGCAAAGGCTGGCGGCAAGAATGGCACGCGATTTATCGAACAAAGCGCCGCTTCTACCTGGGTCGACAAAACGCCGTGCGGCCGCACTTGTTGGAATAGGATTGATTCGATATCGTGCTCGGCCGTAAATACGTTCATAAAACCAACTTTCTATAAATTTACTTGACCAAAAGCCCTTGTAATGACTATAAATGAAAATGTAAGATAAATTCTAGTGATTTGTGTCCCTCATAATTACACACGTCACTGTCATTCCCGCGTAGGCGGGAATCCATAGAAGCTCAGATAAGTATGTACTATGCATACCTATCAGGACTGGATCCCCGCCTGCGCGAGGATGACAAAAGAAGATAACGAGCTGTCCTAAGTGGTTTGGGATCATTGCTAGGCGATCAAGTATCAAAGCGCGGAATGTA
>CAIOTO010000055.1 GCA_903861255.1 uncultured Alphaproteobacteria bacterium
ATACCCACGAATAAATCCATTTTTCACACGATCTGTGCTTGAGCATTTTTTGCAATTTACTGACATAGCTTGTCTCCTGAAAAGTTTCCTTTTCAGAATAGCACATTATCAACCTTTAGTTAAGTGTCTCTAATTCTTTTATGGCTTTATTTTTATAAATATGAAGCGCAAGATTGATGTAATAGATCATAAAAAGTGATCTGGTACTATTAATCTTTTTACATGTAACCCTTTAGGAGAGTCTTATGAAGAAATTATTTGCTATTGCTACATCATTTGCTGTTATGACCGCTGTAAATGCGACCGAGTTTGCTGCATCTGGAGAAAGTAATAACTTTTCAGCTGAAGTTCGTAAAGCTGTTGTTGGTGCTATTGGTGGCACAGGCGCTGCAGAACAAGCACTTGCAGCAGCGATGGGTGCTTTTAAAACGTCATTGGATGATGCGATTTTAGTAATCACGAAAAAAGGTGAAAAATACTATCGTATGCATTCAAATTCAAAATACAATGGCCCTGTGACAGATACTAAGGATAAAGCAGTTTATCAAGAATTATTTGCAGCTGCCACCTCAAATGTTACGGGCACTAGCGCAATACCAACTGTTCAAAAAGAAAATTCAAGCGGCGAAATGTTTGCGTGGGACGTTATACGTGTTAACCCAAATCTAATCGTTGTTTGTCGTCACAAGCCGAGAGAAGGCGGGGATGACAAAGGATTTACAGCTGAAGTTCGCAAAGCTGTTGTTGGCGCTATAGGTGGAACTCCTGATGATCAAAAAGCGGCTGCAGTTATTATGGCTGCATGGAAGATTTCATTGGATGATGCGATTATAGTTCTTTCTAAAAAAGGTCAGAAAATTTATCGTATGCATTCAAATTCAAAGTACAACGGTGAAGTGAAAGATGCTGCAGACAAGGCCGTTTATAATGAATTATATGCTGCTGCAACTGAAAATGTTACAGCTGACAGTCCAATACCAACTGTTCAAAAAGAGAACTCCAGTGGTGAAATGTTCAAATGGGATATTATCCGCGTGAATCCACAAGTTCTTGTTGTTTGTCGCCACAAGTAAAACTGGAAAAGTTCACGAAATAATTTTAACCACACATACTTACTTTTATGAAAGCCACTTTTTAAGTGGCTTTTTTTATGTTCATCATCAGTTATAGGGTGTATATTTAAAATAAATTTATTAAAATTTTTTTGTGTGACAATGGCGATCAACATTCACCCCCTTGCAAAAAAGATAGCCATCCTTGTGATTGTCAAAGTCACTGTCTTGTGGATTTTTTTCAAAATTATTCCTGTCGAAAAAATTCGTTTAAGCACGACTAAAATAGAAAATCATTTCTTTACTAAAAACTGAAAGAAGCCTTCCAAAGAAAGCACTGCCCATGATTAACCTCGACGTTGTTCAACTATCTCGCCTGCAATTTGGCCTTACCGCTATGTATCACTTTTTGTTTGTGCCGCTAACACTTGGGTTGTCGTTTTTGCTCGCCATTATGGAAAGCGTATATGTCATGACAAATCGACCGATCTGGCGTGACATGACGAAGTTTTGGGGATTACTGTTCGGAATTAACTTTGCTATGGGCGTTGCAACGGGCGTCACACTTGAATTTCAATTCGGCACGAACTGGGCGTATTACTCACATTATGTAGGTGATATTTTTGGGTCGCTACTGGCAATAGAAGGTTTGATGGCTTTTTTCCTTGAGGCTACATTTATCGGTTTATTCTTTTTCGGTTGGGATAAAATATCAAAAATTCAGCATTTAACTGTCACGTGGCTTTTGGCAATTGCGACGAATTTTTCAGCACTTTGGATTTTAATTGCGAACGCATGGATGCAAAATCCAGTTGGGTCTGCATTTAATCCAGATACGATGCGGATGGAGCTAACATCCTTTTATGACATTTTTTTCAACCCCGTGGCGCAGTCAAAATTTGTGCATACGGTAAGCGCTGGCTATGTAACTGGTGCAATGTTCGTCATGTCGGTAAGTGCTTATTATTTACTGAGAAAGCGACACATTGCTTTTGCAAAACGATCAATTGCAGTGGCGGCAAGCTTTGGCCTAGCATCAGCATTGTCGGTTGTTGTACTGGGGGATGAAAGCGGTTATACAGCGACGCAACATCAGAAAATGAAACTTGCTGGAATCGAAGCCATGTGGGAGACCGAGCCAGCCCCCGCAGGATTTACTGTTTTTGGCATTCCAGACATCGCTAATCATAAAACAAATTATGAAGTTAAAATTCCATGGATGCTTGGCCTTATCGCGACGCGGTCCTTAACACAAGAAATTCCTGGCATTAAGAATCTGGTCGAACAATCAAAGGTGCGCATTCGAAATGGCATTATCGCCTATGACGCATTGCAGCAATTACGGAAAGACCGCACAAACGAGGCCCTTAAAAAACAATTTAACGCACATGCTAATGATTTAGGATATGCACTTTTACTAAAACGTCGTCATGAACCGGTTGTCGGTGCTACTGATGCTCAAATCAATCAGGCTGCAGCGGACACTATTCCAAATGTTGCGCCGTTATTTTGGTCATTCCGTATTATGGTTGGGCTAGGGCTGTTCTTTATTTTCTTTTTTGCCTTTGCATTTTTCACATCAGCTAAAAAGAATGTTGAACGTCACCCTTGGTTTCTGCGGTTAGCCGTTGCCAGCTTGCCATTGCCATGGGTTGCCATTGAATTAGGTTGGTTCGTGGCTGAGAATGGCCGTCAACCCTGGGCGATTGAGGGGGTATTACCAACCTATCTTGCAACGTCATCTGTGTCAGCTGGCAATGTATGGATAACACTCATTGGCTTTGTTGTGTTTTATACTGTGCTTGCAATTGTGGATGCCTACCTGATGATCAAGTATGTCAAGCTTGGTCCTGTTGATGCGTTTAAGAAAGGACACTAGTCATGGATTATGAAATTTTACGTGTTATTTGGTGGGTGCTGCTAGGTGTCTTACTAATTGGATTTGCCATCATGGATGGTTTTGATATGGGCGCTGCTATGCTGTTGCCGTTTGTTGGCAAAACAGATATCGAGCGTCGCATTATCATCAATACATTTGCACCTGTGTGGGAGGGAAATCAAGTATGGTTGATCCTGGGCGCGGGGGCAATTTTTGCCGCGTGGCCATTCGTATATGCGGTTGCTTTTTCAGGCATGTATCTCGCGATGTTCTTGGCTTTGTTGGGATTAATTGTGCGTCCAGTAGCACTTAAGTTTCGTAGTAAATCTGAAGGAGCCTGTTGGCGAACATGGTTTGATTGGGCGATTTGTATCAGCAGCCTTCTGCCGGCACTCATTTTTGGTGTTGCTGTGGGCAATGCATTAATCGGAATTCCATTTCATTTCGATGATTCGCTTCGCATGTTTTATACAGGAAGCTTGTTTGACCTACTTAATCCTTATAGTCTTCTTTTCGGCATAGTAAGTCTTGCTATGATGGTTATGCAAGGGGGCGTTTATATCCTACTAAAAGTCAATGATCCAGCACTTGTCAGACGTGCTAAGGCAATTGTCTATATGGCTATTCTTGTTATGCTGCTGTTATTCACAATGAATGGTTTCTGGACGTTATTCTTTACAAAGGGATATACGATTGTGCAAGGCGCGCTTCCTCATGCACCATCAAATCCACTCATGAAAACGGTGTTGAATAATTCGATAGGAAGTGCTGGACGCTGGGCTAATAATTATGTGAACTATCCTTGGATTAGTGTCGCGCCCTTGCTTGTTTACGTGAGTGCATTTTTGACAGTTGTTGTGATCCGCTGTCAAAAAATTGGCTTGGCTTTTATCACCAGTAGTTTCTGTATTGCTGGATTAATTGCGACCGTTGGCTTGACGATGTTTCCCTTTATTTTGCCATCATCCACGCACCCTAACAGTAGCTTGACTGTGTGGGATGCATCGTCAAGTAAAGGCACGCTTGGGATTATGTTGATAGCAACGTTGATTTTTGTGCCAATTATTTTGACTTATACGGGGTGGGTGTATCGTGTGTTGCGGGGTAAAGTGACGGCAGATTCAATTGATGCGAATCATAGTAGTTATTGAAGAATATTATCGTCATTGCGAGTCCTGAAGGTGTATGGCTAGCATCCAACCGTGTCATCCCCGCAAACCGCGTCATCCCCCGGGCTTGGTCCGGAGATCTATAAAGATGGCAATACAAATATTAGGTGGCTTATATACAAAATATATGCACCTTCAACGATAGAGATCCTCGTGTCGAGCACGAGGAGGACAAATTAGAAGAATAGGAGTTAAGTTATGTGGTATTTTAGTTGGGTGCTTGGTCTAGGGCTGGCATGTTCATTTGCGATTTTGAATGCAATGTGGCTCGAAATGGGCGAAAGCGTGGTTGAGCTTGATTAAGGATCATCTTCTGCTTAAATACAACCTTCTACTTGCTATGTAATTTTATTCATCAAACGTAAGATAAACGCAGGCAACGCAAAGCTTGCTTGGTGACATGCTGACGACAGTGGGGCATAATGTCACATTTCTTTAACATTTTAAAAATCGAACTTGAAATAAAAAAATCGTACCTGTATATAATATACATGCAATACGTTACGTATATATTGAAAAGTAATTATTTAAATGAATTTAATTAAAAATATATCTTTGTGCTTCATGATGTCTGCTGCAGGTAATGTTGTAGCGATGGATCTGGATAAAAATGTTATTGCGCCCTCTACGTCTTCACATTTTGCTCTTGTTAATGCACAAGAACCCCCTACTGTTATTCCATCCACGGACGTTAATGGCCCCGCTTCAAATCTTTCAGCAGTGGCGGTGCTAAAACGGGCTGCAGATCAAGGGCATGTGGAGGCTCAATTCATTCTTGGGTGGCGTTATGACTCAGGAATAGGCGTTAAGGAAGATAAAGTTGAAGCTGCTAAATATTACACACTGGCTGCAAAGCAAGGAATGAAAGAGGCTCAATGCTTTCTTGCGCTTTGTTACGAATCCGGAACAGGCGTTGTTCAAAATGATGTTGAAGCCGTTCGATACTACACACTGGCTGCAGATCAAGGGCATGTGGAAGCTCAATACAGTCTTGGGGAATATTATTACTTAGGAATAGACGTTAAGGAAGATGCTGCTGAAGCCGTTCGATACTACACACTGGCTGCAGATCAAGGGCATGTGGAGGCTCAATACAGTCTTGGGGATTATTATTACTTAGGAATAGATGTTAAGGAAGATGCTGCTGAAGCCGTTCGATACTACACACTGGCTGCAGATCAAGGGCATGTGGAGGCTCAATACAGTCTTGGGTGTTGTTCTAAATCCGGAACAGGCGTTGCTCAAAATGACGTTGAAGCTGCTAAATACTACACGCTGGCTGCAAAGCAAGGACTAAAGGAGGCTCAATTCAATCTTGGGAATTATTATTACTCCGGAAGAGGCGTTGCTCAAAATGACGTTGAAGCTGCTAAATACTACACGCTGGCTGCAAATAAAGGACTAAAAGAGGCTCAATACAGTCTTGGGTATTGTTATGACTCCGGAATAGGCGTTAAGAAAGATAAAGTTGAAGCTGCTAAATACTACACACTGGCTGCAGATCAAGGGCATGCGACGGCTTGCATCCTATTAGAAAAAATTAACAAAACATCTGGGAAAAAACCCCCATTGAATTCTAAAAAACAAAAGACGAGCAGTAGCTCAGCGGAAGACGTCCCTCAAAATACACCCAGATCTGATGAGGATTTGGACGTGGTAGGATTGCTTCTTTCTATCAAAAACACGTCATCATCAGAAGTGGATACGGAAAACAACGCATAAAAGATATGACTCTTATGCAAAATGAGTGGGTAACATTCCTAACAAGTCATATATGGGCTCTATCTGTCGTCTTCACTCCCGCCCCGTTCATCTTCACTCCCGCCCCGTTCATCTTCACTCCCGCCCCGTTCATCTTCACTCCCGCCCCGTTCATCTTCACTCCCACACCCGTCATCTTCGGACTTGATCCGAAGATCTCTACCATTTAATGAGGCACATGGTTTTTTGTTTAACAGAAGCTGTTTGCCTTTGAAAGTATAGAGATCCTCGGATCAAGTCCGAGGATGACAATTTCTGGGTCCGAGGGTGACAAACTCTGTGTCTGAGGATGACAAACTCTAGGTCCGAGGATGAAAAACTCTGGTCCTAGGATGACAAAAGAAGGCGTGATAGAAACTTACCCACTCGTTTTGAATAAGAGCCTCAAATACTCTTATTCATCAAACGTAAGATAAACGCAGGCAATGCAAAGCTTGCTTGGTGACATGCTGGTGTATAATAGTTCGTTTGAATCTGGCTGTTGGCAAAGCGCTGTTGTAACGTTGCCAGTGGAATATTTCTTAACTCTGGATTGTTGCTGGCCCAACCAAGAGTCATCAATCCACCCGCATACGTTGGTACGGCAGCGGTATAAAAGCTAACATCTTTAAAAATACCAGAAAGTCTTTTATACGTTGTTGTTAGCTCAACCGGTTGCAGAAATGGAACACCATTTTGATTTACTAAAATTCCACCTGGCGCCAAACGATTAAAACAATTTTTGTAAAACTCTTCACTAAACAGCACTGCTGCTGGCCCTTCAGGATCTGTTGAATCAACAATAATTACATCATACAATTCTTTGTCTTCAGCCATGAACACAGCGGCATCTTGAATAACTAATTTAAGTCGCGGATCATTAAAAGCCCCGTTCGAATGCTTTGGAAAGTATTGCTTGCTCAGTTCAATAACGGCAGGGTCAATTTCCACCATTGTTGCATTATTAACAGGATGTTTGCACACCTCACGTAGGATACCGCCATCGCCACCGCCGACAATTAAAACCTTTTTAGCATTCCCATGTGCGAACAAAGGCACATGCGTTAACATTTCATGATACACAAATTCATCTGCTTCGGTGGTTTGAATCGCACCATCTAACGCCATTACACGTCCGAATTGACGATTCTCGAAAATCATCAGATCAAAGTGCTCTGTCTTTTCTTCAAAAATGATTTTATCTACAGAAAAACGCTGTCCCCAATGCGCATGAAGCGTTTCGTTATACCAAGAAGTCATGAAATGTCCTTTCTTTATACCATTTTCAGAAATGATTAGGTAGCAAGACCACAAAATTCGAGCAGCGGAGTTTACTGAGGTAAATGAACAGCGCAGATATTGCAGAGGGCTGCACTAACTAATCATTAATGGAATTGGTATTATGCGAATGTTCCGCCGCGCATTTGTTCATTAACCAAAATACGATCCGGGCTAAAGGCTTTTTTAAAAATCTGAATAGTCTGATGAGGTTGTGCATCACCGCGCATAAATACATCAAGCGCGGCATAACCTTTTTCCGGCCATGAATGAATGCTGATGTGTGATTCGGCTAATACAGCAACACCTGAGACGCCCCCATTTGGCGTAAAATGGTGAAAATGAGTGTGCAATAAGGTTGCTCCGGCATTTACTACGGCTTCTCGAAACGCTGCTTCGATAAGATTTATATTGTCCAGATTTTTAGCGCCCCATAAATCTATAATGAGGTGGGTCCCTGCGTAACTAACACCATTTCGTTCAATAAAATGATCTTTATCATCATAGGTAATGTCTGATTGATTAACTACACATAGCTTTAAAGGGGCAGATGCTAATGCCATTTTTTTGTTCCCAGAATATTTAAAAATTAAAGTCCTCACCGCAAGCAGACGAGGCATGACTTAGACAAAAGTTTATTTTATTTAGTTCCAAACTCTTATGGTTTTTCTACTCTCAAATAACGTAGACGAACCATCATCGTTAAACTCCCGAAGGTTTAACTTTTGGCTTAGCACCAGAATGTTCACACCCAGAATGCTTATGATGTTCGCACTCAGCATGAACTTTTCCATCAGAGCACTCAGCTTTAAATTTAACAACAACTTCACCAGCCTTTTCAAAGACAAGCTTAATATCAACTTCTTTTAAATCTGACGCACCTGGCTTCAACCCCATCAACATAAGGTGCTTACCGCCTTTAATAAATTCCACAGTTTTTGGTGTTGAAAACCAGCACGTAAGGAATGAGCAATTATCTTTTTTGCCAGGAATATCAATTGAACGCAGTGTGCAAGTTTTTGCACAAATAATTTGAAAGAATCACAGGGTTCTGTTTAGATAAAGTCGTCTAAAACTTTAACAATCTAACGAGCCCTATGACCCTAGAAGATCTTATCATTAATACCTACTGCTTTGTCGATG
>CAIOTO010000056.1 GCA_903861255.1 uncultured Alphaproteobacteria bacterium
TCCATCGGCTGCTACAGACGAAACTAAAGGATACATTGAGACTTCCCCCTCTAGTGCAATTTTCTCAGAACACGAAAGAATGGATATATCGCCGCCTTTTTACCATGTTAGTAAGGCTGATAAAAGTTTTTATCTACTGGGGACTCTGCACGACTGCCCGATCTCGTTGCTTCCTTCGGAAATTCCCGCAACCATTTTTCAATGCAGTACATTAATATGCGAAAGATGCCCTCATGAAGAGATTTATGACGGATTGAGACGGCGTTATTACAGTGAAGATTCTAACTGGTTTAGTACTTTAGATGAAACTGCCCAAGCTATGTTACATGGATTTTTTAAAGAAGGCACAGATACGTTTGAAAGATTCAGTTGGATCTTACCAGATTTCAAAATTGATATAGGCATTATGGCTTTTATCCTAGTTCAAGTAGACTTTTCAGAAGGAATGGATAAAAAAATTCAAAAAAGATTCCGTGAATCAGAAAAAGAAATCGTAGGTCTTGACGAAGATTCACACATACTGGCCACATTCGAACCTTATAAAGCAGGTGAACCACACAGTGTCTTAAAAGAACTAAGGGACACATATGAGGAATTTAAATCGCTTGACGATTTGCGCATCATCCGCAATCTCATTTTTTCTGCTAACAATACCAAAGAAGCTTCGAAGGAGAGAAGACATGCAGATCAATCTAAACAACATTATATTCAAGAATATTTATCAGGAAAAGACTTAAGAAGTTGTGATGGAGAACCTATTTTTGAGGAAGAAACAATAAGGTGGTGTGAAAAATTATTTACGCTTATTGAACAAGGCACTATCAATGCCTTGGGTAATGCATGCATAGCCATAGGCAAAGATCACTGCAATGGAAATAGTGGCTTTCTTAAGTATGCGATGGATCAAGGATGGGAAGTTAAGAAATACCCTTTTGAACATTAAAGATAACTTCGTGAGAATCAGTAGAAATAAGATGTTAAGGATAGCATGCTGACAGCTTAGAGAATATTGCAGTTGTATAAATTGAAGATCACTGTACTGCTGATGCTCTGTCACTTATTAAAATATTTTCCAATTTTGATTTACATTTAATGACTTAAATTTTCACGTTTAATATCTGTGCTTTTATCGATCAAATTGTACATGCATTACATGACCAACTTGCAATTTTTTACACAAAGTTATCCACAATTATTTTTTTAGCTTTTTATTTTTTTGTGCTTGACACCAATGTAACTGCTAGTTGCATTTTGTGTTAAAAATTCAATAAAACTGCGGGTTCTTTTGCGTGATTACTTTTTAAGCACCCCCCGCAAAACTGAATGAATCAGCCGTTATTAACACTTTGTTTACAACTTATCCACAGAGTTATCCACAGATTTTGGGGATAACTTTTTGCGCAAAATTATCGCTAGAAATCTGTTAAGTTTTACCTATATTCCCTTACAGATCATTTTACGAAAAATAGTAGTTATTCCCCTTCATTGATCCCGTTCTCCGTCATCACAGCCTGCCAGGCCGAAGCCCTTGGGCGAAAGATGTAGGAGTCGAAGGCGACGTGGTGATACATGCATTTTTAGAAGCTCTGGATAGCCACGACTTTCAGGCTCGCCATGACGGAATCTGCGTTATTTGCATAATCTTCTTGCATAATGCTCCAAAGCTTGATAACAATTTGATAATGAAAAGTGGTCACATAGCTCAGCGGTAGAGCACTACATTGACATTGTAGGGGTCACAGGTTCAATCCCTGTTGCGACCACCATTTTGTACCGCTTGTGTAAGTGCGTGTAAATTAGGTTCTCATTTGAAAAACATAGTCCTATCTGTTTTTGTTGCCTGCACTATTTTTGCAATCTCTGATTGTGTAGCACTGACACCGCCCTCCTCCCCTTCCACAATCACAGTAATAATCCCACCCCATTCAAATAACATTGAAATTTCAAGGCGTCTTGTTAATGCGGGCGTTATCACAAATCCATGGGGATTTTTATTGGGCACCTATCTAGATCAGAAAAAGACATTTGACCCCGGGAAATATGTATTTAAGCCTCGTATGTCGGTCATTCAAGTCATCACTACGCTTAAAACACCACGTGTTTACAAAGTAACTATTCCCGAAGGACTCACCGTTGCTGAAATTGCTCGTCTTTTAAATGAACAAGCTTTTTTGACGGGCGGCATATTTCAACTGCCACCTGAAGGTATGTTATTGCCTGAAACCTATGTTGTACGCTATGGCGAGAAACGAGAAGCCGTGGTAAGGCGGCTTGAGACAGCCATGAAAACAACATTAAAAAACCTATGGGATAACTCAGCGCAAAGCAAAGCAAGAATTGGGGAGTACGGCATTAAATCCGAACTCGAATTGCTCACACTGGCATCTATCGTTGAAAAAGAAACAGGCGTCGCACCTGAACGTGCACATATAGCCGGTGTGTTTTTAAACCGCTTAGCAAAAAAAATGCGCCTGCAATCTGACCCAACCGTTTCATATGCTATTACAAACGGCAAACAACCATTAGGGCGGCTACTGACACGCAGCGACCTAAGCACACCATCACCGATTAACACCTACACTAATATTGGGCTACCGCCACAGCCCATTTCCTGCCCCGGCAAAGCAGCTTTGATGGCAACCTTAGCACCGGATGAGACCAGCAATCTTTATTTCGTTGCAGATGGCACTGGTGGGCACCGTTTTAGCGAAACGCTGAATGGCCATAATACGAATGTCAGTCATTGGCGAAAAGTTCGGCGGAATGCTGTGGGTTAAGGACTCTTTTATGCAAAACAACATTCATGTGCTAAGCCGCGCCGTGATTATTGACCACGCGCATATTTTGCTGTGCAGAACTACCGATCTGGCTATTAATTTTTATTTCCTGCCCGGCGGCCATATTAAACATAAAGAATCAGCAGAAACGGCTGTATTGCGTGAACTCACTGAGGAAACTGGGGCATCGTGCACAATCAAGCGATTCCTAGGGTGCCTTGAACACAGTTTTGAACCTGGCCATAGCAGCATTTGTCACAATCATGAATATAATTTCATTTTCGAGGCTGAATCGGATGCGCTTAAAATTCACATCCCAATTCCACGTCTTGAAGAACACATTGAATTGAACTGGATCCCCTTAGCCTCTATAAGCGATATTGATCTGCGCCCTACTCCGCTTAAAACGCTTATTTCGGATTGGCTGATGTCTTCTGAAACGAGTGTTTTTCAAAGTGCGATGGCATAAAAATGTTTATTACAGCCCGAATCGACCAGCCCTAAACATACAACGCTTTTTACTATCATTAAAGCTACAAATCCGTGATATATTATATTCTTGATTTGCAATCACAGAATCGTTTGAGACACTTAACTAAAGGTTGATAATGTGCTATTCTGAAAAGGAAACTTTTCAGGAGACAAGCTATGTCAGTAAATTGCAAAAAATGCTCAAGCACAGATCGTGTGAAAAATGGA